>PWFZ01000052.1 GCA_003555185.1 Balneolaceae bacterium
CCAGCTTCTTCAATATGCTAATCTCCTCGGCCCAGCGCTCGGTATTAGGCGTTTCCAGAACAAATGGAATCCCATTAAACCGGTCATCCTTCATAATCATTTCGAATGGGGTCCAACCGATAAATCCGTCGCCGAGACTATCGTGACGATCCACTTTTGTGCCCAACTCCTTTTTGGAATCATTCAGGTGCATCCCCATGAGCTTGTCAAAACCAACAATCTTTTCAAACTGCTCAAACGTATCGGTAAATCCTTCCTCTGTGGAGATATCATACCCGCCGGCAAAGGCATGTGCGGTGTCGATACAGACGCCAACGCGGTCTTGTTGATCCACCTGATCCATGATCTTAGCCAAATGCTCAAACCGAAATCCCATATTTGTTCCCTGTCCGGCCGTGTTCTCAATCACAGCTTTTACAAATTCGGTTTGATCAAGGGCAATGTTAATGGATTCTGCAATCTTATTAAGACACTCCTTTTCACTGATTTTCTTAAGGTGACTTCCGGGGTGGAAGTTCAGCAACTCAATGCCCAATAGTTCGCATCGCTGAAGTTCAATTAAAAATGCAACACGTGATTTTTTGAGCTTTTCTTCTTCAGGGTGACCCAAATTAATCAGATAGCTGTCGTGGGGAATAATGGCATCCATCGGATAGCCAAACCGTTTGCAGCGTTCTTTAAAAAGAGTGATATTTTCGTCTGTCAGAGGCTTAGAGTTCCACTGACGCTGATTTTTTGTGAATAGTGCAAATCCTGTGGCACCAATTTCATTAGCACGGACCGGAGCGTTTTCTACTCCGCCGGCTGCACTAACGTGAGCTCCAATATATTTCATTCTGTGAGTCTGGTTTAATTAAATAATGAGCGTTTGTGACAAAGAAATGAGGCTTTCCAAATAGGGTGTCATTCTGTCCCGAACGCCTTCAGGATCAGAATCTCCTGCCGTTGATATGGCTAGGAGATATCGCTGCGCGTTCAGAAAATGAGCGGCTCGGGGACCGGTATGACGTTGATATAGTGAACTGTCATATCGAGTGTTTTACCCCCAACAGGAGCACAAGTGGATACTTGCGCTATTTTAGAGATAGAAACTTAATTTCATACACCCTGAACCTTGTCCCCAGCACCCTGCCGTTAAAACGTATCCTCGTAATCGTCCTGAGCGGCTTTAATCACTTTATAAGCTTCTTCTTTCGAATAGACTTCATCCACGGATACATTCACTTCCTGACCGGGAATCATTTTGTAAGTGCTGAAATAGTGACGTAATCGTTCAATGATTACATCAGGCAGATCTTTGATATCATTTACATCAGTGTAGTAGCGATCGTTGTCCAGCACAGAAATAATTTTATCATCAGCCTCGCCATCATCAATCATATGAAGTCCGCCAATAACGCGGGCATTTAAAATTACTTCTGCTCTGTCAATAGGTCGCTCGCTGAGTACGCAAATATCCAGTGGATCAGAATCGCCGATTTTAACCTGTTTCGACAATGCACCTACGCGGTTTCCGCAATAAGTTCGCGGAATAAATCCATATAGCGATGGCGGCAAAGATGAGCTGCGCTGTGGACGATCTACACGCATATAGCCCGTCTTCTTGTCCACCTCGTATTTAATCGCGTCAAATGAGGTGATTTCAATAAAAGCATTCACAACCTGCGGGGCGTTTTCGCCTACTTCAAGTCCATGCCATGGGTGAGGTCTCCATCGATAAAAAGGGTTGGGGAAATTCAAAATATGTTCGTTTTAATTTATGTTTTTTTGATCAGGCATTGCGTTCATTCGCAATTAGCCCATAATAGCATTTAGTTTTTCCAGGTTGTCTTCAACCCGAAGGGAATTAATTACATCTTCAATATTCCCTTTCATAATATCGTCTAAGTTATAGAGCGTTAAGTTAATTCTGTGATCAGTTAATCGTCCCTGCGGATAATTATAGGTCCGAATTTTCGCGCTTCTATCACCCGTGGATACCTGACTCTTCCTCTCGGCTGCACGTTCGGCACGAAGTTTCTCCTGCTCGATATCGTACATTTTTGATTTCATCATAACCAGGGCTTTCGCTTTGTTTTGATGCTGCGATCGCTCCTGCTGACACTCTACCACAATTCCTGTCGGTTCATGGGTTAGGCGAATGGCAGAATCCGTTTTGTTAACATGCTGACCACCGGCCCCACTCGAGCGGAATGTATCCACGCGAATATCACTCATGTCCAGATTAATTTCGTCTACTTCCTCCACTTCGGGAAGTACAGCAACAGTTGCAGCTGAGGTATGAACCCGTCCCTGAGATTCAGTATCTGGAACACGCTGCACACGGTGAACGCCACTTTCGTACTTCATTTTCCCAAATACTTCAGTGCCCGACAATTCAAATACAATTTCCTTGTAACCGCCCATGTCTCCCACCTGAATGGAAAGCAGACTGAGTTTCCACTTTTGATTGTCAGCATAGCGCCGGTACATATCAAACAGGTCACCGGCAAAAATAGCGGCTTCATCACCTCCGGTTCCTGATCGTATTTCCACAATACAGTTCTTGGAATCATCAGGATCTTTTGGAATCAGCTTAAATTTGATTGCTTTCTCAAGCTCTTCAAACTCCTGTTTCAGTTCCCCCGACTCCTCCCGAGCCATAGAGGTGATTTCAGCGTCTTCATTTGCCTCAATCAACTCCTGATTCCCTTTAATCTGATGTTGAATCTCCTGCCACCGGTCGAAATCTTCCACAAGCTCCTTCAGCTGAGTGTGCTCTATCGTGAGCTTCGTATATTCATCGGGATTA
>PWFZ01000225.1 GCA_003555185.1 Balneolaceae bacterium
GAACACGACATTCAATACCGATGAGATTACTCAGCTCACAGTAGTTGACGATCCGAACTTTATTGGTGTACCTGTAGGAGGAATTGCAGGTGGTGTGGGCAACAGTGTCCAAATAAACAGTGTTGGACATCCAAGAAGCACTTTCTATTTATATGAACAACTATATGATGAAAATGGCCGGCCAATTGAAGGTGAATTTGCAGACCGAACCGGAGACGGACGGGTAACGACTGATGATCTTTACAGATCAAAAAGCCCTACCCCTGATGTTACTTTCGGACTGTCATCACGGCTGGAACATAAGCAGTGGGATGCTTCCTTCTCTGCACGTGCAAATATCGGAAATTACGTCTATAACAACGTAGCGTCTGATAACGGCGCATTTAATGAGATGTATAACTCTACCGGGTTTTTGACTAACACTTCAACAAGTGTAGTCGAAACACTTTTCAGAAGTCCACAATACTTGTCGGACCACTATCTGGAAAATGCATCCTTCTTCCGTATGGATAACATCACAGTTGGATACACTATGAATGACCTGCTCAATGCAGTGTCTTCTGTGCGGGTTTCTGCCACTATGCAGAATGTATTTACCATTACGGGATACAGCGGTCAGGATCCTGAAGTTGTAGGAGGAATCGATTATAACCTCTACCCTCGTCCACAAACTTTTGTATTGGGAGTTAATCTCAATTTTTAATGAAAATCATTGAACACCAATATTATGTTTAAAAATAAATATCAAATTATAGCGATTACGCTTGTGTTTTTAGGGTCGGTGTTTGTAGCATCTTGTACAGATGTATTAAATACCTCACCCATCGACGATAGTGTAATCTCTTCGAATATCGTGTATGAAACTCCTGAAGATTTTCGTCAGGTTTTAGCTAAACTTTATGCCGGTTATGCCACAACCGGCCAGACCGGACCTGCCGGTAATCCGGATATACAAGGAATTGACGAGGGCTTTTCGAGCTATGTTCGTCAGCTTTGGGTAAATCAGGTTCTCTCATCTGATGAAGCGGTAGTTGCGTGGAATGATCCCGGCCTGCCTGATTTTAACATGCAGAGCTGGACCGCATCCAACGATTTCGTTCTCGGAATGTACAGCAGAATCTTTTACCAGATTCCGCTTACTAACGAGTTCATCAGGGAAGCGCTGCAGAGAGACGAGGATGTAATTCAGGGGTACCTTAATGAAGCCCGTTTTTTACGGGCACTAAGTTACTGGCACGCCCTGGATCTTTACGGAGGAAATGTACCCTTTGTAACTGAAAACGATCCTATTGGTTCAGATATGCCGGAGCCAACAAATGCTGATGATCTATTCAATTATATCGAATCAGAACTGCTGGCAATAGAGGGAGATCTACCCGCTACACGTGATAATGAATACGGTCGGGTTGATCAGGCAGCAGCGTGGACCCTGCTTGCAAAACTCTACCTGAACTCTGAAGTTTATACCGGACAAGATCGGTACAGCGATGCTCTTACTTATTCAGAAAAAGTAATTGACGATGCCGGCTACTACCTCGAAGAGAATTACGAACATCTCTTCCTGGCAGATAATGATAATTCCAACGAAATCATTATGCCAATCCGCTTTCACGGACAAAATACCCGTACTTTTGGAGGAACTACATTTATCATCCATGCTGCTGTAGGCGGCGATATGAGTGCCTCTGAGTTTGGTATTGAAGGAGGATGGGCCGGACATCGGGTCACCCCTCAATTGGTTGAAAAGTTCGACATGGAAAATGATGGCAGAGCGCTATTTCATACTGAAGGACAAAATCTGGAAATAGATGATATCTCTGACTTTA
The DNA here is from genome assembly GCA_003555185.1 of Balneolaceae bacterium. Classification (GTDB taxonomy): domain Bacteria; phylum Bacteroidota; class Rhodothermia; order Balneolales; family Balneolaceae; genus SW132. Next base: position 1,827 of record PWFZ01000225.1, read on the forward strand.
GAGATGGCTATGCCGTAACTAAATGGAAAAATGTAAACTCAGACGGTAGTCCCGCAAGCAGCCAGGATTATGCAGATACTGATTTCCCCATGTTCCGTGTTGCTGATGTTTACTTGATCTACGCAGAAGCAGTCCTTCGCGGAGGCGGTGGCGATGAAAACAGAGCCGTTGACCTTGTGAATGAACTTCGCGAGCGAGCCTATGGTGACCAATCAGGTAATATCACTGCAGCAGAACTCGATCTCAATTTCATTCTAGATGAACGCGCACGTGAACTCTATTGGGAAGGCCACCGACGAACCGACTTAGTTCGGTACGGGCTCTTCACCTCACCGGAATACGTTTGGGCATATAAAGGAGGTGTACAGGAAGGTGCCGGTACATCCGACCACCTGAACATTTTCCCTCTGCCGGCATCTGATGTAAACGCTAATCTGAACTTGTTTCAGAATGACGGATACTAAACTGATTTTAATTTGAGCTGGATATAAACAACAAAAGCCGTTCCGAAATATTTCGGAACGGCTTTTTTTTATTCTTTTATTAATGAGATATGCTAAATATAGTAGGCACCCTATAAATTGGATGTAAGCTATTCACAACGATCAATGTGTTATTTCTGGCACTGCTCACACAGATAAAGTCTCCTGCCTGACATAGCAATCTTTTTGATTGTATTTCCACATTTGCGACAGTTTTTATCTGCGCGTGCAAATACATAGTGTCGATATCCACGCCTCTTCTCTCCGCTTCGTTTCAGTTCACGAACGCGTTTTTCGTCGAGTGTAATCCCTCCTGTCTCATATGCACGATGGGCAATTTGCAGAACAGATTTAGAAAATTGCAGAAGCTGATCATCATCTAAGTCTTTAGGGCGGCTTGATGGATGAATTCCTGCATCAAACAAAATCTCGGAACGCAAATAGTTGCCAATTCCGCTTAGAAAGTGCTGATCAAGCAAAA
>PWFZ01000315.1 GCA_003555185.1 Balneolaceae bacterium
AGACATTTCAGAATCGACTAAGCACAAGCTGGCTTGGTTCTGAAGTGTTGTATGAAGAACAGCTGCCCTCCACCAACTCCCATCTTAAAAAAATTCCGGATGAAAAAATCTCGCATGGAACTGTAGCTATAACAGATAATCAAACAAAGGGAAGGGGGCAGTATGAAAAATATTGGGAAGCGGAACCCGGTGCTAATTTAACATTTACAATGGCTTTTAAGCCGAAATCCGGCGAACGAATGTCATTGTTAACACTTGGGTGTGCTTACGCAATTAAATCGTCTTTACAGCCTTACCTCGACAGTCCGGTTCGGATAAAGTGGCCGAATGATCTGATCGTAAACAATAAAAAGCTGGGCGGAATATTAACGGAATGTATGTTTTTAGGATATGTTCCCGAACGGGTGTTGATAGGAATTGGACTTAACATCAATCAAACCGCATTCAGTGGTTCTCTTAAAAATATTGCCACATCGCTATGTTTGGAAACTGAGAAAACTCATTACAGAGAGATCATACTAGCCGATCTGTTATCCCAGATTGAGCATGTTTATACACGCTGGCTAAAACATGATTCCTCTTTACAGAAGGATATCAGCAGGGAAATAATTGGATATGGTGAATGGATCAGCCTTAGCATAAATGGAGCTGAATCGGATGAAAAGCACAAGTTTTTAGGGGTTGATGAAAAAGGCTGCTGTTTGATGTTGAATGATGAACTGGATGTCAATACCTTTTCACATGAGCAAATTCGAATCATCACCGATCGTGCAGCGGTTCAACAAAGAGGTTAATCATCACTTTGCTGACTCAGACCCACATTTTATTTGTGGTGTAAGTGGTGGAGTAGATTCTATGACACTTCTCTATCTCCTCCACAGGCAACGCATCAAGACTACAGTTATTCACTGTAATTATCAGGTTAGAGGAGCAGAATCTGACGGGGATCAGGAGTTGGTTGAAAAGATCTGCATGATGTGGGATCTGGATTGTGTATCCTTGAAACTAAATCCTGAAGAAGCAGAGGGACAGAATTTTCAGTCTTGGGCCCGGGATCGTCGGTACCAGATTTTTCGGGATATCAAGCATGAAATTAACGCTGATTATATTGCGACCGCTCATCATCGTGATGATCAGCTTGAAACAATTTTGCAAAAAATTTTACGCGGCAGCGGACTTTCATCATTGAAAGGAATGCAGGTTATGGAGGGAGATCTTTTCCGCCCTTTATTATCATTTTCGAAAGAAGAAATTATTGAATTCGCAAAAGAGAACCATGTGCCGTTCAGGGATGATATGAGCAATGAATCCTCTAAATATGCCCGTAATTTTTTACGAAACGAATGGATGGCACGGCTAAACGAACTATTTCCCGGCTGGCAAAAGAATTTGTTATCGGTATCGGATAGGGCAGGAGAATTTGAACTTATAGTGAAAGAATTGCTCGCTCAGGTCAGGATTGATAAAAAAACTATCGACAGAGAAAAATTACTTTCCCTAAACAAAAAAGTGTGGCCGGCACTTATCCTGCAGTTTTTGAATGACGAACTATCAAATCACTCCGTAACCACCGGTTTTCTGGATCAGGCAGAGAAACTTGAAAGTCTTCAGACAGGAGCTGAATTGGTGATTTCTGATGATTACAGTTTGATGCGTAATCGAGATCGACTGATACTAAATGAACGCAGAGTTGAAAAATTTATGGAGCGCTCTTTCGAAATGAAGGATTTGGCAAAGCAAAAATCCATTGGTGAAAACACAATTATATCTGTAATAGAATGGGATAAATCTATCGCTCATGGGAAGCTGCAATTGGATATAAACTCTATTAAGTGGCCTTTAAAATTGCGAATTTGGGAAGACAGTGATAAAATACAGCCTCTTGGTATGAAGGGTTCACAGTCGGTAGCAAAATTACTGGCTAACAAAAAGATATCAGCAGTAGAAAAAAACATGGCAAAAGTTCTACAATCTTTTGATGGAAAGATCCGTGCCGTTATATTCCCCCACGCTACAGAAAGCGGCCAGATTGGTGTAGTCTCTGAATTGGTGAAATGCACCGATCGAACAAAAACCATAGTTACGATAGAAAATATAAGTGAATGAATCAGTATCTGCCGGATAAAGTAAATATCAATGGTGAACAGTTTCGTGTTTACCTGACAGAAGAAGAAATTCAACAGCGAAATAAGCAGCTGGGTCAACAGATCAGTCAGGATTTTAAAGATAAGCAGCCCATTTTTATAGGGGTTTTGAATGGCGCCTTCATTTTCCTCGCGGATTTGATGCGATATGTGACTATTCCCTGTGAAGTGGATTTTTTAAAACTGAGCAGCTACGGGGATGAAAAGGTTTCATCGGGTCAGGTGCATGATCTGAAAAATATTGATGCGGATATAAAAGGCCGGCACGTTATACTAGTGGAAGATATTGTTGATACAGGCCTTTCTATGAATTACTTACATAAAAAACTATCACAATTTGCCCCTGATTCTTTATCTATAGCCACGATGTTGCATAAACACGAAGCTACTCATCACGATGTGAAAATTAAGTACACAGGATTCAAAATTCCGAACCTTTTTGTTTTGGGATACGGATTGGATTATGCTCAGGAGGGTAGAAACCTTGCTCAGATTTATATTCTTGAAGAATAAATTTTCGCCCATGAACACAACTTGTTCAGTTTAAATTAGTTTAAAGCCATGAATAAGAATCAATCTCTTAACATGTTGATTATTCTTGAGGATTCTTTATAGTTTTTTAAAAGAATGGTTGCAG
>PWFZ01000161.1 GCA_003555185.1 Balneolaceae bacterium
AAAGCGATCAGCAAACCATCGGGAATTGTGATTATTACCGGCCCCACGGGGAGCGGAAAATCAACCAGTTTGATTGCGGCTCTGCATCATGTAATAAATCCAACGAAGAACGTGCTGACCGTTGAGGATCCTACTGAGTATATCATTCGGGGGGCTCGTCAGCTGAAAATAAACAGTAAAATGACTTTTGACCAGTCAATGCGGGGAATTCTCCGGCATGATCCCGATATCGTTTTGGTGGGGGAGATTCGGGATCTGCACACTGCCGAAATTGCCATTAAGCTTGCAAATACGGGGCACCTAACCTTTTCAACTCTACATACGAATGATGCTTCGAGCGCGGTATCAAGGCTGTATAAAATGGGGGTTGAACCCTTTTTGATTGCCAGTGCCGTCAATTTAATTATGGCTCAGCGACTGGTACGAAGATTATGCAATCACTGTAAAATTAAGGTGGATGACCTGCATCCCGAACTGCCTCGTGGCATCGGGTTTAACGATGAGGAAATTAAAACCACCACCTTTTATAAAGCCCGGGAGCTGGGTTGTCAGAAGTGTAGTCATGGCTATAAAGGAAGGGTTGCCATTATGGAGGCACTGTACATCAATAAGGAAATCAGCAATATTATTTTGGATGCGGGAGCCAATATAAAGGAGGAGAAAATTCGTGAACATGCCATTAAAAGTGGAATGATGACGCTGCGCGGCTCCGGAAGGGAGCGGATTAAAGAAGGAGTGACTTCCATTGAGGAGGTGCTGGCCGAAACCGGTGGTGAAGATTTCGTCAACAATACAAACGGAGAAAACTATGGTTGATACATCAGATTTTATTTTACTCGTTCTGGCAATGTTTTTATTTGCCATGCTGCAGCTGGGATTTACGAGCGTTATGCTAAATAACAGTAAAGTAATGATGAACACAGAGCTGGATTACACGGCAGTGGCACTGGCACAAAATATTGTTGATGAAGCCAGGCAAAAAGCTTTTGATCAAAACACGGTTGGGGGTTCTGCCGGGGTTGAGATACCGGGCGTGTTTTCTACTACCTTGGGCCCCGAGGCAGGAGAATCCTACCCATATTTCAACGATTTTGATGATTACGACGGATACACACGTGATGACACCACACAATTCGGAATTTACACAACGGTATGCACGGTGGATTACATGAACCCGGATGATTTGAGTCAGGTATCGACGGAGAAAACGGAGCATAAACGACTGCTGGTTCGGGTGACATCAGAAACCGGGGAATCTACCGCCGTAACGTACATAAAATCATTTCATTGAAATATGACAGGAGTGAATTCAATATCAACTATCCAACAATAGAGAGGCAAATATGAACTTAACACTGGTATCCACATTTATCATAGGCACGATGATGTTGCTTGCGATTGTACAGCTGAATTTAAGCATGGCAAAAAACTCTATGGATTCTATGAGTGATCAACACGCGAAACTACAGGTGGATGCCATTGCGGGATTGATAAGTTACGATTTTAGAAAAATTGGGTACTCCGTGGCGGATGATAAACTGATTGAAGCTACCCCGACAAGGCTTACGTTCAGGAGTGATTTAGAGGATGCCGGTGTGGTTAACCAGGTAACCTGGGAAATTCATGCAGATACAGAAGTAACGGAAACGGATAACCCTTATGATTTTTTAGTAACGAGAACCGTGGATGGTAACGAAACGGAAATCAAGCTTGGAGTGGTGTTGTTTGAGTTCACGTATTACGATGGGATGTTGAATCCTACCCTTAACATGGCGGATATCGAGAGAATAAGGGTGAAAGTGGTAACGGAAAGTACGCAATCTATTGCGGGAAAATATATGTCAGCTGCCTGGGAGAAAGTATTTACGCCGGCAAACTTAACTAACTAAAAAAGAGAGAAACACAAAAACGGAGAGAGAGCCATGGGACGCCCATTAATATACATTTGTGCAGTTACTATTATCGTGCTGGGGATTTTACAGATCAATCTGAACGGCCGTCATTTACAGCTGATAGAGAGGACATCTACGTATGCGAATGAATCGCAAATGAGAAATACAGCCCACTCCGGTGCAGAAAATGTGTTGAATATGCTAAGAGATGACCCCACTTGGCGAAATAATTACGATCCAATTCCTGTACAGCTCGAATATGCCACGGCATTTGTGACCATCCAGGATGAAACTACGAATGAAAATCTTGAGGAGGACCAGCTTCGTTTATTTTCTAGTGTTCCTTTTAAAACAGATTCCGTGAGGATTGTTTATACCGTAGATGTAGTGATGGGCGATATTCCGGATATTACCGGTGCATTAAACCTAACCGACGGCGAATTTAATTTAGATTTATTCAGTAATGCTTTTGAGATAGATGGGAATGATGAAAGTGGATTGGATCCCATAGGCATACCGGGAATATCAGTAATTGATCAGGAGAGTAAAGACAAGATTTTTGATACAAATAATGAAGATTTTCTTAATAATGTTACAGGAAGTACCGGTACACCCAGTATTGAGGTGGATGAGTCTCTTGACTTTACAGATATGGAGCAGCTGATTTTAGCACTTGAAGCCAATGCAACGTACTTGGAGGGAAACTATACCCAAGATTTAAATGGGCCGGAAAATCCCGGTGTATTTTTTGTAGAAGATTATGCCAAAATAGCCGGAAATGTTGATGGATATGGAATATTAGTGGTGCGCAAAACCGGTGACCTGGATTTGGAGGCAGCACTGGATTTAAAGGGAACGTTAGACTTTTACGGATTAGTCATTTTTGAA
>PWFZ01000321.1 GCA_003555185.1 Balneolaceae bacterium
AAAAAGAGCAAACTAGCTTCACTTTCATTCAAAACTATCGATCAAAAAGGAGATCTTGCGTTGGTTGATATCAACCTTAAAACAGGACGGGCTCATCAAATACGAGTTCAGTTCGCAGAAATCGGAGCACCGGTTTGGGGAGATAAAAAATACGGAAAGCCTGAAAGTGGTTCTATTGCCCTTCACGCCTATCGGTTTGAACTGGATCATCCCACAAAGAAAGATGCGTTGAGTTTTGAAGCTCCGTTACCCGGTAGCTTTCCATGGAACCAGTTTAATATATAAAGCCGAACTCTGCTAAAGTCCGGCTTTTAAAGATCTAAATGAATCCGTTTACAGTTAAACAATTTGTGGCTCTTTATTAACAACCTTCGGTTTCCAGGCAGCCTGGGTATTTCCCAAAGCTTTTCTGCCAATCTCGTCGGCTTTAGCAGGATCCTCAATTAATTCCGCAGCCACGGTAAGCGGTACTATTTTGCTGAGTTCAGTAATCAGCGGAGTGCAATGGGTTAAATGGTTTTCAGCTAACCCGGCCAACTCCAAGTCGTCGTCCGCAAGTGCGTGCGTGTGCAACATTGTATAACCAATGGCGATCATAGAAAGAGCCGTATAATCGTCTCTCAACATTTTGGATAACACATCGTGCCGGGCACCGTCAATAAGACCAGCTACTGATCCTGCAAAAGATGCAATTTTGCTTTTCAAATCACTCTTTAGATTGCCACCTAACCGTTCCACATGCTTTTCAAGCGACTGAACGTGGTTCGAGGCGGTTTTGTCTATTTCGTGCAACAACTCAATTGCTTTTTCATCTCTTACCTTATCAGATGATTTCTGTTTTTTGACCGCGTTCATAAAATGTCTTTCAAGCGCGTACAAGTCTGATGTGTACTTTTTCAAGGATTTCTTCTCTTCATTACTCATAGTATCAATATTTTAAGTTCTCGTTGATTCATTACTACAACGGATCCTAACCTATTCAAGTTCATGTGAGGTCTAAAATTATAGCACACGCCGGGTTGAAAGGTAGCGGGATGCCCAATAACGTTGACCTATATTTGAAATCATCACACCCGAAGAAACCGATGCGTGGACAAAATCACCGTCTTCCATTGCTATACCCACATGCATTAAATTTCTGCCGGTTCTGAAAAAGATCAGATCCCCCGGTCGAATTTGATTTCTTCGAACACTTTCTCCCTCCTGTAGCTGCTGCCGTGTATTTCGCGGCAATTCCACGCCAAAATAATCCTGAAAAACGATCTGAATAAATGCTGAGCAGTCTAACCCTCCAATTCCTGTTCCACCAAGAATATAGGGTGTACCTTCCCACTCACGATGCGCTTCTTTTAATTGAATAACTACTGTATTATCTGATGTCTGATTAACCGTTGATCTCTCAGCCGGTTGAGCACTGCGTTCAACTACGCCACAGGATGCCATCAAAAAAGAAAGAATGAGAATGAGCCCGATCCTGTTAAGCTGGGAATATCTCATGAAAATATACGAATTTGCAAATGATGTTTGTATCTTGGAAATTATAAAAATAAAGATGATATAATGCGATTATTAGTCAATATAGATCATGTAGCGACATTACGGAATGCACGTGGCGAAGGATTCCCCGACCCCATAGAAGCTGCAAAAGTATGTGAAGATGCCGGAGCCGCCGGAATTGTGTTCCACCTTCGTGGCGACCGCAGACACATTCGTGATGATGATGTACAGCGTTTAAAAGAATCTGTTTCCGGAATTTTAAATTTCGAAATGGCTGCTTCTGAAGAAATGATAGAAATTAGTCTTGAAACAGATCCTGATTTAATAACATTGGTGCCTGAAGGACGGGAAGAGCTCACTACCGAGGGCGGACTCAACATGGAAAAAGTGTTTGATGATTTTGAAAACCGCGTTTTTCCTGCTTACAAAGATACAAGAACGAAGATCTCTCTTTTTGTCGATCCGAACCCAAAAGATATTGAGTTATCAGGCAACCTCGGCACTGATGCAATTGAACTGCACACCGGAACATTTGCTAATGCGACGAACAAGGAAGATCAGATGTATGAGTTGAAACGTCTTGCAAAAGCAGCAGAACTGGCGAAAAGCTTTGGTATGACGGTTAATGCAGGGCACGGGTTAAACCTCGAAAACCTCCCAATTTTAATCGAGAATGTACCCTATCTTGAGGATATAAGTATTGGACATGCGTTGATTTCCAAATCGGTATTTTGGGGACTAGAACGAACAGTAAAAGAATATTTGAAAATTTTGAATAAATAGTATTCATATTACTTTTTACGTTAAGACGTCAACCCGGTCTTTAGCCGGGGTCTCTTGGTTTAGTAAAGTTTATAGATTGAATACAGAGACGAAATAACGTGGCAACAGCAACAAATGAGAATTTCACAACAACTCTCATAAATCCATTTAAATAGAAATCAATTGACTGAAAAAACTCACAAATCCGGATATGTAGCAATTATTGGCAAGCCCAATGCAGGAAAGTCTACTTTGATGAACTACATTTTGGGAAGTAAGATTTCTATTGCAACTCACAAGCCTCAAACCACACGTCATCAGGTAGTGGGCATTTTTTCGAATGAGGATACTCAGGTCGTTTTTCTGGACACTCCTGGTGTTATATCCCCAAAATATGAACTCCAGAAAGCGATGATGAAAACGGTGGAACGCGCCAGAAAAGATGCAGATCTGATTCTGTTTATTTTCGATCCGCTGGACAAACACCCTACCGATGAAGTCATTGAGATG
>PWFZ01000028.1 GCA_003555185.1 Balneolaceae bacterium
AAAATTGAATCAAGCAACGAAGATATTAAAGTCATTAACTTAACTCAAACAGAAAGAGATTTATTCAAACAATATGCACAAGAAGTATGGAATTCTTATGGAAACATTTATGGAAATCAGGCTTCTCAATTATTAGATTATGTAAAAGAGATATACTAAATATTTTATAATCAGTTAAAAGCCTTTTAAAAAGGGCTTTCTTTAATTTTTTTCAAAAAATTTTTATTAATTTACTATTCAATAAATGCTATATAATTATAACGAAAACTCAATATTATATGTTAGTTAAATAAAAGTATTAAAATTATGTGATGATTTATTGATATTTGAATTTTTTTAGTGATTATTAAAACTTTAAATTTTTGAAGGAGTTTATGATTATATCACGTATTATATATGTAAGATATTATTTATAATTCTAATTGTGATTATTAATTGAAAGGGGGATAGAGGATTTGTAATTATGGTGATTTCATAGAAAATCAAGAATAGAGTAGTCAAAAAAACTTAGGAGGAGTATTTTTATATGAAAAAACTTACTATTTTAGTCTTATTATTTGCTTTTGTCTTATCAGCATCTGGTGTCACAATGGCCGAAGAAATAGCGATTAGAGATCCCTGGGTTTCTGAAAAGCCTCAGGGAGAGCATGGCGGTACAATTATGCAAGCTGTATTAGGAGATCCAAGAACTTTTAATACTGTTATTGCAAGTGAAACTTCATCTACTGATGTTACTGATGGTCCTCTTTTTGAGGGACTAGTTACCAGACATGGTGTTACAACTGAATTCATTCCGAGACTTGCTCATGACTGGGAGATTAGTGAGGATGGTACAGTTTATACCTTTTATTTAAGAGAAGGAGTTCAATGGCATGATGGGGAATTATTTACCGCTGATGATGTTATCTTTACAATGGATGTTATAAGTGATGAAGATATTCCAACCAGCACCAGAAGTGTTATGCAGGTTGAGGGAGAATTTCCGGAGTATAGAAAGATTGATGATTATACTGTAGAATTTGAACTTCCAGTTCCATTTGCACCATTTATGAATTCAATAGGGACTTATATTATTCCTGAGCATAAACTTCGTGAACCATATGAAGCTGGCGAGTTTACTGAGACTTGGGGTATAGATACTGACCCAACTGAAATCGTAGGTACTGGTCCATTTAAATTAGTTGATTATGTTCCTGGTGAAAGGATTGTTAAAGATGCCAATCCTCATTACTGGCGCTTGGATCCAGCAGGAGAAAGACTTCCTTATTTAGATAGATGGGTTAAAGTAATAGTTGAAAGCACAGAAATTCAGGATCTATTATTCCAGAATGGTGAGGTTCACTTTAACGCCATTCAGGGTAGAAACTATGGACGATTTGAGCAGTTGCAGGAAAGAGGAGATTTTGAATTAATAGATGCTGGTCCAACCTTTAGTACTAATTTCTTAGTCTTTAACTTAAATCCGAATAATCCTAATTTAGAAGATCAGCCAGAAAAGAAAGAATGGTTTGATAATTTAGAATTTAGAAGAGCTGTTGCCCATGCCTTTGATAAAGATACTATGATCAATCAGGCACAGGCAGGTTTTGGTCCTCCTCAGTGGAGTCCAGTAAGTACTCCTAATCAGCAGTTCTTAAATGACGATGTTAGAACTTATCCTTATGATTTAGATCGTTCTAGAGAGCTTCTTGAAGAAGCCGGTTTTGACTGGGATGCTAATGGCAATTTAATTGACTGGGAAGGTAGAGAAGTTCAGTTTAATATAGCTACTAACGCAGGGAATGAAGAAAGAGAAACTATTATGAATGTCATTGCCGATGATCTAAGAGAACTTGGCATGCAGGTTAATACTGCACCAGTTGAATTTAATTCATTAGTTGATCAATTGATGAATGAACATGACTTTGATACTATTCTAATTGGTCTAACCGGTGGAGTAGAACCTCATAGTGGTGCTAATGTTTGGAGATCTAGCGGTCCACTTCATATGTGGCATCCAAATCAGGAAGAGCCTCATAGAGACTGGGAAGTTAGAATTGATGAGTTATTTGAATTAGGAGCCCAGGCTGTTGAGACTGAAGATAGAATCGAATACTATAATGAGTTCCAGGAAATTATAGCAGACAGAGTTCCGCTGATTTATACTACAGCACCTAATGCTATCTATGGTGTTAGAAATAATCTTGAAAACCATGAGATTAGTGCTTATGGTGGGGTTCTATGGAATATTTATGAGCAATATCTAGCATATTAGTATACTGACTTTAAAGTAAAAGTTCAGATTAAGAAGGGGGGCTCCCCCCCTTCTTATTTTTTAGCAATTATATTATATTTATTTGAGAAGGGAGAATTTTATTAATGAAAACCTATGTTATAAGAAGAATACTATATGCTATTCCTTTACTATTAGCAATATCATTTTTTTCATTTTTAATAATGCAGTTATCACCTGGCGATTATCTTGATCAGTTAAGAATGAATCCCGATATATCAAGACAGGTTCTCGATACCATGGAGAGAGATTTTGGTTTAGATAGATCTGTTCCAGAACAATATGCTCTCTGGCTTGGTCAGGTTTTAAGAGGAAATCTAGGGAGATCATTTACTTATAGAGTCCCGGTAACTCATGTTATAGGCTCTAGAGTAAGAAATACCTTAATATTGTCATTTGCAGCAATGGTTTTAGCCTGGGGGGTATCAATTCCTGTAGGTATATATTCTGCGACCAACAAATATACTTTAGGGGATAATATATTTACAAGTTTA
>PWFZ01000194.1 GCA_003555185.1 Balneolaceae bacterium
GGTAAGCGTAAAGTTGACGCGAAAGGTTAATCGCTGTGATATTCGCATATTCAATTGGTTTTCCGAGGTGACTCTTGGCTTAAAGAAGCGATCGGGACGGGCCTGATAATAACCAATCACAAGAAGCTGCGTTGTTTCTGTTAGCTGCCCACGAATAGAGAGACTCGATGTACTTTTTAAAAACGTATTTTCTACATTCTGATCTTCTGAAGTGCCCCATTTTTCGTACTCTACCATTGCGCCGGTCACAAAGTTACCGCGAATGTCCGGACGGTCTAAAAACGTATAACGTACTGACGCTCCGGTTAGGAAACGCTCTTTCATTCCCAGATTTTCATTGTATTGAAATTGCGCAAAAACTTCGGGGGAATAGGTCCTGTTTTCATTAAACGTTCCTCTTAAGTGGAAATACCCATTGCTAATAACGCTGGCTCCATCAACATTAATCAGTTCCACATTGGTTAGGAAAAGATAGCGGTGTTTTCCTGTGAAGTAGGCCGCGTTGGTTTGATTGCCCAATCTAAAAACCCGCTCGTTAAACTTGCTCAACGTTACATCAACTCCTGTTTCTCCATACCAGCTTGCCGTGGTATCGGTATCGGCCTGAGTTCGGAAGCTTTCTACATTTAGAACCTGAGCATGGGATAAAGTGCTAATAGATAGGAATAAAACAGATAAAAATAGTGCTGAAAAAAAATGACGATTTGTGAGCATGACAAGAGGGTGATTTTGCTAAAGGAAACGTGGTGTAGGGTTTCTGCAGAATAAATAACAGCTTACAGTTGCAAAAAGTGGAGTGGGATCAATAAATGCTAATAGAATTTACATACTTCACAGATGAATTATACAAAGATTACAGGTTGACCGAATATGTAAAACTTCTTTCAGATGAATCACTTATAATCCATTAAACTTACAATAAATAATATACGTTATGCAAAAAACAATAGGATACATACTTTCCATTGCCGGGTTAGTAGGAGTTATTATTTTCACGATTCAATACATGCAGGATACTGAGGAATTTAGTGTGTTAGGGGCTGATGTTGCTGTTTCTACCGGAGACTGGATTCCAATTGTGATTTCAGCATTGGTTATGGTAATTGGCATTGTAATGAGCCGTGGAAGATAGTTTCATTTCACTGAGAGCTGAAAAATATTTACCGTAACTCTATTCTGCAATAAGTCAGATACAGGAACTCCTTATAATTTATAAGAGGTTTAATTCCCCCGACCTTTGGGTAGAAAAAGATAAAAGTTCCCTTCGAAGAGGGACACGAACGGAGTGAGTATGGGATGACTTTCTAAAACTCGGGATTATCCAATTATTGGTTTTGAAGCACAACTCATAATCCCATCCTCCCTTCAAAGGTCATTAAAAATATGGATTTCAAGTTAATACTCGATGGCTCTGCCACGAGTGTAATTCTTTTAAGTACAATTATCTGATTTTGATTAAAAATATGCGCAAATCAATAAAATACCTGCTTCCAGTAGTTGCGATTATTATTATAATCGGGTTGGTATTAGCCCGTGTAGTTACAATGGAATCTACACCCGTTGAACCAGAAATTTCCATCACAGCAGCGGAAGCATCAGAACACATCGGAACAGTAGCTGAAGTTTGCGGTGAAGTCGTATCCGCTGATTATTTACCCTTAGTTGGTGGAAACCCCACGTTTCTTAATTTTGGAGAGCCACATCCAAATCAACACTTCACTGTAGTTATCTGGGGTGAAAACCGGCACCTTTGGCAAACCCCACCGGAAGAAGCCTATCTTAACAAGGAAATCTGCGCAAGCGGAGAAATTCAACTTCATGAGGGAACCCCCCAGATTGTCGTAGTACGACTTGATCAAATTGAGTTAATCCGTCAATAAACCACATCTTGGTAATAGATTACCGCAAACCCGATGAGGTTGACAACCGGACCATGCGTGATGATTTAAGACGGATAAATGCCTATACTTTAGCCAGTCATATTTAAACAAACCTAAGAGTACATGAACAGAGTTGTAGTAACAGGAATGGGAGCACTCACCCCAATCGGAAATAGCGTAGATGAATTTTGGGAAAACTTAAAAGCCGGAAAAAGTGGGGCGAACAGAATCACAAAATTCGATCCTTCACTATTTCGAACCCACTTTGCATCGGAACTAAAAAACTTTGATGTAAAGGATCATCTGGATCATGGCGAAATTAAAAGAACGGATCCGTTTAGTCAGTATGCCATGGTTTCGACCGATCAGGCGATTGAAGATTCAGGGCTCGATTTTAACAAAATGGATCCATTCGATGCCGGAGTGATCTGGGGAACGGGTCAGGGTGGAATGCTAACCTTCGAAGAGCAAGTTCGCGAATATGCCGAGAATGATTACAAGCCAAGATTTAGCCCATTTTTTGTACCAAAATTAATTATGAATATGGCAGCGGGGCTCATCTCCATGAAGTACGGCTTGATGGGAATTAACTACTCAACGGTTTCTGCCTGTGCCACCTCTAATACGGCTATTATGGATGCTATGAATTACATCCGCTGGGGAAAAGCCAAAGTAATTATTACCGGAGGTTCGGAAGCACCAATTACAGAAGCTTCTTTTGGTGGGTTTTCTGCCATGAAGGCAATGTCTACACGAAATGATGATCCTAAAACTGCATCACGTCCTTTTGACCTGGAACGTGATGGATTTGTGATGGGAGAGGGGGCCGGAACACTCGTACTTGAAGAATATGAACATGCAAAAGCCCGTGGCGCCAAC
>PWFZ01000053.1 GCA_003555185.1 Balneolaceae bacterium
AAACCCATGCCATGCCTTTCCGTACAAGCTCTTCGTTCACGCATACATCATCAACATAAACAACCCCCACAATCCGGCCGTACCGGTCCATATCTTTCTTATCAACCCTGACCTGTTTACCAAAAACAAGGCTGGATACCAACTGCTTTGCCCTGTTCCCAAAATCCTGGTGAGATTCCGGGCAGTCAATCCCGTAAAGGCGAATTTTGTATTGGGTGCGGTCCTGGAGCACGGTAATGGTATCCCCGTCTGCCACTCCAACAACTTTGCCGGCTATGTCGGCATTGGCAAGGGTGGCAATGAGAATGACAAAAGATAACGCAAGGACAAAAGTCCGTTTATGCAGCATGGTTTGGTTCCTGGAAAACTTATAAGACTTTTCCCGAAGAGGGTTTATTTCTGGATTGCAATAATACGACATTTTTATTAGTATCAAGAAATTATAGGCATTTCAATTGAATTCCCCATATAAAATGGTATACTGCTTTCATTAAAGGTGCTTGGGATTGAAAACAACTGAGAGCATATACTTTTGATTTTCCACTGCGTAAGGGGCTTCGTTCAACAACTGACTTCAACACGAGCGGGGGCAAAGTCCGCTCCGGTTAAGCCTGACTTTAGGTGGCTAATTGTTTGCCATTTGCTATAGGCTGAAAATATCGTGTAAGGATATAGATTCTTTTTTTTGAATACTCCCAGGAGGGGACAGATGGAATATCATTCGTGGTTTGTCGACAGAAAAGTTATGGGTATCAACATCAGCTTTGACATGACAATCAAAGAATACGCTAATTTGTGTGATGAAATTATTGGGATGAATCCGCTTCAGCGAAGACGTGTTGGCGCAAAAGGGAAAGTGTATGAGTTGCTTCGAAAAGATTTACTTGATGGTTGTGTAATGCCTCCGATTGTTCTGGCTGTAACCGAAAAGTATGGTGACCGAGTATCTGAAAAAGTAGATAATATTGTGAAAGATGGGGAGGTGTCCACGAGTCATAAAAAAGACCTCGTTCACTTCCTTGATGAAGCGATCATGAATCGTCGGATACTTATTCTGGATGGGTTACAAAGAACCTACACTATTCGTCAGGCAATCCAAGATGCTTCCGAAGCAGACAAATTGAATAGTTTGCTTCAAACAAAAATTCGTGGGGAGATTTATCTTGGTCTTACAAAGATGGGAATTCTTTACCGTATGTTAACATTGAATACAGGTCAGACTCCTATGTCGTTCCGGCATCAAATAGAAATATTATACCATGATTTCATTGACCGCGAGGATTTACCTGATGGAATTCGAATTACCCGTGAAGTCGAGGATGCCCGGACACGAGGCGTAGGTAGTTATAAATATCAGGACGTTGTCGACATGCTTTATGCATTCACAACAGGATCGCCCAAATCCATGGATAAACAAGCTCTTGTCTCTGAACTTAAAGAGATCGATTTTCTTAAAGGATATCGTCCAGGGCAAGAGGATTTAATAGAGCTTTTAAAAATATACAATAGTCTTGTGCAGCTGATTGACAGAAAAAGTGGGGGATGGAGACTTCAACAGGATGTTGTAGGCTCTGATAGGGATGATTTTAGCTCAGAGGATGAAAGTCCGGTTATCGAACGTCCTTTCGGGAAGACTGTTCCATCGATCTTTTGTAAAGTTCAAGCGATGACCGCTTTTGGTGCTGAAGTCAAACGGTTGATCTCAGTAGAAAAAATTAATGCTATCACTGACCTCAATCCTGTTATCGAAGGATGTGACTTTGTAGATGATCCAAAAACAGCGCTTCGTGATCTTGTGACTATTCTGGACCAAGTAGCTTCAAGTGCAAAGCGTATTGGAGATGCGCAACGCCTATATTTCCAACTTTGTTTCAGACAGTTGCTAAACAATGATGCTGAAGCCTATCAAAATCTATCAGCCTGCTGGCTCGCCGCTCAGGAAAAATATAATATTCTTTACTAAGAGGAGCGATGAAGTTATTCGAGCACATATTGGGGACGAAAGTTAATAAAAAAATTGCTGAAGGTTCACTTATAGCTTCAACACAAGATGGCTTTGAAGGCGCCATCGAAATTTTCCATGATGATATTTCCAAATATCCAAGAGACCTTTTTAAGATTTCGCTCGTCAATACACCATATACCGGTGAAAAACAGGTGACAGCTCTGCGATTCATCGGACAAAATACCAGAACAATAGGGTATGTTTTTTCAATATACAGTCTACGTACTGGAGTTTATCTGCCTGAAAACAAATGGCCCCGAATCTATGCAGCTGCCGCAACAAGAGAACTTGTAGAAACCGAAATAGCCGTTAATTTATTAGTTAGGAATAATTTTATTGATTCAGGCAAGGCTGAAATCACAGATTTTTTTCCTGAAAATCTTGGGGTCCTGGTTCTTGGTTGCGAGCAGATAGATGAACGATCAGCGTCGATTGAAGAAGTTGAGCTAATGTTGATGGAATTTGGCTATGTGCCTCGTTCAGTTGATTTTGTTTCGAGTAATGTGACAGTTTCAGGCATTGATGATTACCAAGCGCGATTGTCTATTCGTAATTTATCACGCAACCTTATCGATGAGGCATTTGGACTCAAGTGGCTAATGGCTTCTTCTTTTGTGCACCAAACAAGCCCGGGAAGGTTTCTATCACTCTATCAGATCCTCGAATCAATATTGTCACGGGTATTTAGCAAGGCTATGGGCCATATGATAGCTGATCCCCGGTCGCAAATAGATCCATGGTGG
>PWFZ01000008.1 GCA_003555185.1 Balneolaceae bacterium
CAGGTTTATCTTCCCGAGGAAGCCACCTTTTCCGGAAGTTTTGTTCTAACAAATGGAGCCCTGCAATACACAGATGTGCCCCGGCCAATCGAACAAATTAACGCACGAATTGAGGCCAATCAGGATCGCATAATTATTGAGGAGTCCGGTTTTGTTGCGGCAGCAAATACCTTCTCAATGTCGGGGTCAGTAGATAATCCGCTGGATGAAAATAATCGGGCTGTTGATCTCACATCAACCCTTAGTTTTGATTTGGCTACCATCAAGGATTTCTATCCGATTGATGAAGATACCCTTGAACTAAGAGGTCAGTTCGACGCAAATGTAACCCTCCGCGGAACGGTTGATCCCGATAATCCGGAAGAGTTGCTTCAGCAAAGTACATTTAATCTGCGTGATGGATACATCGCCCACAGAGATTTAGGACGTCCGCTCGAAGATATAGTGATGGAGGCAGAGGCCACATCAACCCAACTAAATATTAGTCAGGCACGATTCAGAACGGGCGAAAACAATCTTGCCATGACCGGATCGGTAAGCAACTATTTAAGTGATGATCCTACATTTGACCTGTCATTGGACGGAAATGCCGCGCTTGGTGATATAGCAACCTACTACTCACTGGAACCGTGGATACAGGAGTTAACCGGCGATGCTCAGATGAGGCTCAATGCGAGTGGGCCGGCCGGAGATCCTATGCAAATTGCACTCAACGGATCACTTGCAGTAGAAAATGTGAGCGCCGTTGGCGATTCTCTGCCTCAGCCCATTTCAGATTTACGCGGACAACTTTCCATCACTCCCGGTGAAATGACTCTCGAAGATTTTTACATGAATTATGGTTCGTCAGATATCGGGCTTGATGGAACACTTGCCAACTATCTTGGATTTCTTGAAGAACACGAAGATTCATCCACTATGCCGTCTGTTACAGGGACCTACAGAAGTCAGCTTCTGGATATGGATGAGATGATCGACTGGGATGAAGAGATTGATCCGGATGAACCCATCCCAATTGAGCTGCCGAATATGACATCATCGGTAACGGCAGAAATTGACAGACTTGTCATTTTCGGACTCGATATTACTGAAATTAGAGGAACTGGCCGCACCACGCCGGATCAGATTCTAATGGAAGATGCATCTGCTGTAATGTTCGATGGTACAGCTACAGGAAACATGGAATGGAATGTGCCCCGGCCTGATCGTACCAGCATGACATTTAATGGAAACCTGGAAGGATTAAGGGCAGAAGTCTTTTTTGAAGAAACAGGATTTTTGGGTGAAGATAGTCGGTTCCATGAATATGTAACCGGTGAGTTTAGCACCGAAATAAACTACTTCACGGAATTTGATGAAACCATCACTCCTGATATGACTACCACCGATGCAAATGGCAGTTTTGGAATGACCCGTGCAAGTTTAGAAGGACATCCTATTCAAACACAGGTTGCACGATTTTTACGGGCTGATGAACTTAACAAAGTCAATCTGGATGAGTGGACCGCAATGTTTACCATCAATGATGCTGTACTTACGTTCGAAGATTTTACCCTTACCAGTGATGACATTGGAGTTGAATTGGAGGGAACTCAGCACATGATTACTGATGAGATTGATTTTAAAGCCACCCTACTGCTTCCTGAGCAGTTTAAAGGCGCTATTTCAAGCGTTATATCAAGCCGTGCTGCTAATGCTTTACAAATGGACGATGGAAGAATGGCGGTTCCGGTACTTATTACCGGTACATCACAAAGCCCCCAGGTTCGGCCTGATACCAGCGTGATAAATCAAATTATTGAAGATGCGATTCGTGAAGGTGCCGGAAATGCAATTCGCAGACTATTTGGCGGTTAAAACCATTAGCCTGACGTGTTCGGAGAAAAAATGTGATCAATAACCAAATTGTTCGCATTTATAAGTCCAATTAATTTTCGACTTCCGAAATAGGTTCTTTCTTATGTAATTACAAAACATCTATGCAGGTGGTGTTTTGCTTTTGTATTTTCAATCTGAATTTTCAGAAAATCAATTTATGGACAGCAACGACTATATTACCTGGAGTGGTGATAACGTAATATTTACCATTCCCGAGTTTCAGCTCCCTTTTTCTATAGCCTATCTGGGACTTTTATTCTCTGTAGTAATATTTTACTTCGGATGGAAAAAGTTAAAAGCAGACGCCCCTAAAGGTTCATCACCGGCAGAATGGAAAGGGTGGGTATTAGCAATAGCAGCTTTTTTTATTGGACAGCTTCCCTTTTTCGTAATTGACGCACCCTCGCTGGAAAGCATCGGGCCCATCCAACCGGTATGGTACGGATTGTTATTTGCCACAGCGTTTATTGTTGGCTATATGGTTACCTCGAAGATGTTTAAGCATGGGGGACGTACTCAAGAGGAAATGGATCGTCTGCTAATTTATCTGCTTATTGCAACGGTTGTTGGAGCCAGGCTGGGGCATGTCATTTTTTACGATCCTGAGTTTTATCTAAGAAATATCCATTTAATACCGCAGGTTTGGCTGGGAGGGCTTGCCAGCCATGGTGCAGCTATAACAATCATTATAGCGATGTACATGTTCGCAAAAAAGATACCCGAAATGAGCTTTTTCTGGGTCGCAGATCGAGTAGTGCCTTCTGTGGCACTTGCCGGTGTGTTTATCAGAATTGGTAATTTTACCAACTCTGAAATTTTGGGGCGGGAAACAGATTTACCATGGGCTGTTATATTTGAAGTAG
>PWFZ01000365.1 GCA_003555185.1 Balneolaceae bacterium
AATCGTATCTCATGGGGGGAGTCAAAGCGGCGAAACCTCTCATTTTAATATTTTTAAAATTATATTTCATAAGTTCGGCTTTGACTCTTTCAGGAGGATACTCGGAGGAATATGTTACATATTTTGCCTGATTCCGAATATTTTTTCTAAAGCTGCTCGGATTAACCATCTCAAAAATAATCCTTCCAGGTTTTTTTAAGCAACTTTGCATGTTACTAAAAACCCTATCTATAGGGTGTTCCATATATTTTATTGTGCCGAAACAAATGATTATGTCGTATCGCTCCTGATTTTTCAGCTCGTTAAAATCCCCTTCCATAATTTTTATCTCAGGATGTTCTTTTTTTAAAAATGCTATAAGTTCTGCATCTATTTCATTGATAGTAACGTCATACCCTTTTTGGGCTAAAGGGATGGCAAACCTCCCCATTCCACCGCCGATATCCAACACTTTAATGTTCTTGTTAACTGTATGACATCCTATATTTTCAAAAATGAACTTCAGGCAGAAATTTGTATGATATTTACCGTAATTCGATTTATATACCTTGCTCCAGTTCCAGTATCCTTTTTTCCAATAGTCTGATACGTTATACGCCATAGTTATTTGCCTTTATTCATGTGTTACACTATATTATTGTTTTCAATATGCTTAGCAATACGCTTCATAGTTCCTACCCATAAGTCCCCACTGTCTCTTTTCCTGGCTGCATAGTCAAGAAATCCTGGAAATATGTTGCGCAAAAAATATGAATCCAGAGACGGATGGAACCAAAGATGGACAATGGTATTTGTTTTGATGGCCTTGTCGATATATCTCCTTAAACGGCCAAGAAAGTAATCCGCGCTCCAGCCGTAATTCAAATTGTGCTCTAAACAACCGGCACTTGACGAGACCAAAAGTCCGTGTTCATCCCGAAATGGATAGGATAGCTCAAAATCGCAACTTTTCCTGTATATCTTGAACCCGTTCTTTTTGAGTACCTCGATATTGCCCCATGTTCCACCGGGGTAAACCATCGACTCAAGATCAATGCCGTATGGCAAAGCGGCCTGTATACAGGCATTGATCTCATCTGCAGCCACACCCGCTGGACAGTTTTTGTATGAAAAATCCATATGTGAAAACGTGTGGGAGCCGATCTCATGGCTTACCTTGGAATCCAGGATCATTCGTATCAGGTCCGGGGCATACCACTCAGGATCTGCCCTGAAGTCGGAATACGGGTCATGATCAAACCAGTCGCCTTCTGTAAATTGCCAGTGATCATCAAAATGAGGTATCCTGGACATCCAGTCATGATCGCCCCGGCTGCACGAATCCAGAAACAAATGTCCCACTGTGGCAAAGGTAATGGGGATGTCATATGCTTCCAGGATCCTGATGATTTGTGGAAAATTTTCTCTTTCAGCCTGCCCCTTCTGCAAATGATCATCACCTGTTTTGGTGTACCGCCAGGCCCAGGCCATCTCAAAGTCGGCAGAGATGATGAGCCCGCCTTTTTCCTGGTTGGGAAACTTTTCAAGCGGATCAATTCCATCGGTTCTGACATTAGGCTTGTTGCCAAGGATAAAGGCCATTCGGGTCATATAACCGTGGCTTGATGCCGGCATGGCATTTCTGGCCCTTCCGTAAACCTGTTTTAAAAGCTTTCTCATTTATTCTTTTGTCCTGTCGATAAGCAATTTAAGCTTGCCGGTTGAGGAAGGCTCAATCTTTTCAGTGTATCTGATCTCGTATCTCATCCTGCCGTCCAGATATTCATGTAACGCCGATTCCAGGATTGCCTCGTCATCGGGTGTAAAATCCTGCGTTTTGACAAGATTGACAACAATGAAATCCTCCCGGCGCCTTTCTACCTGGTACTGCTTCAACCCGTTGATCTGCTTGAGCAGCATGCTGCCGAAAAAACTGGGCACAGAGAGAGTCCCGCCGTCACGCAAACGGATGATATCGGATTGCCTGCCAGACACCCCAGCAATCCTGGAAAATGGTACCGGGCACTCATTTTCATTCTCAGGCAAGGGAATTCCCAGATCATCGTTTTTATATCGAATCAGCGGAAATGCATAATTGTCTAAATCGGTGACCATCAGTTCCCGGGCCCCCTGCTCATCAGCCGGCTCCCCGAACTCCAGATATACATGGGGATCAATAACGTGGTAATGCCCGCATTGCCAGCACTCATATGCTATCCCGTTTATCTCGCTGCATCCATAGGTATCAAAGACCGGGGCGATGGTTTTTTGAATCGTCTGTCTTTGAAAATCCTGCAAATTTTCCGCAGTGGTCAGCACGTATTTAACGGTATTTTTCAAGGTTAAATTGTTGCGCTGCAAAAAATCGGCAAACAAATAAATTGCGTTGGTGTAACCGTCCAGGTATTCGTACCTGTTTTTCTGAATCAATTCATAAAGGACCCTGAAA
Organism: Balneolaceae bacterium; assembly: GCA_003555185.1. Taxonomy (GTDB): domain Bacteria; phylum Bacteroidota; class Rhodothermia; order Balneolales; family Balneolaceae; genus SW132. Next base: position 2,429 of record PWFZ01000365.1, read on the forward strand.
TTTTGACCATCCACCAATGTATAGGCCGGAAACTTATGATGCCCGAACAGCCAAGCTTTAAGCCTGGAAGATGGCCTTTTCCACTCATTGTGGACAGTAGAGGGGTTGCCCCAGATATGCAGGCCCTTCATCCGCATGTCCCAGCCGGACAAGGACCACCCCAGGAGATGGGCAGCCTGTCCGGCGCTGGAAGCGTTCGAATCCTTAAAATAAAATACCGGCAGACCGGATGAACCGCTGGAAGATCCCTTTGACAGCGGATTCAAGTCATAATTCAAAGCCACAATGTCCTGCCAGTTGTCTTGCAGGTC
>PWFZ01000111.1 GCA_003555185.1 Balneolaceae bacterium
CATGAGTTCATCAAAAGCCGCATCAACGGAAAGTACATATCCTAGTATGGATATCAGGATGAGGGTGAACGGGATTGCGCAAAGAAACAGATTAAATGTAATTGCAGAAGCATTAAAAAAGACATCTTTCTTAAGCGCTAACCGGCCTACTACCCGGCACCAGTCCTTAAATTTATTCCAGTTATATTCCATAATTGTGGCTCACAAAATACAGGGTTGTATTTTTAAAGCAAATAATTGAATAGTCGTTCGCCTGTCTAAACAGTTTCTAAACAGAATAGTCATAATTTTTCAGTGTTTCCTTATACATAAATTCACACTATACATGACCCTTAGGATTCTGTAAATTTGTGCACCCAAAAAGTAAAGTTCATTTTCACAGCTTTTTTGAAAGAAATTCCATGAGTAAAAAGAAACAAACGCCGCTGATGCGGCAGTATTTTGAAGTTAAAGAGAAGCATCCGGGCACAATTTTGTTGTTTCGGGTGGGGGATTTCTACGAAACGTTTTCCGATGATGCCGTTTTGATCAGCAAGGAACTGGGCATCACGCTTACAAAAAGAAATAATGGGGGCGACCAGACTCCCCTCGCAGGCTTTCCGTATCACGCACTGGATACCTATCTGCCAAAACTAGTAAAACGCGGATACCGGGTCGCAATTTGCGAACAGACCGAAAGTCCCGACGAGGCAAAAGAGGGCGGCCGGAAAATTGTAAACCGCGAAGTGACAGAGATTACCACGCCCGGTGTAACGCTTTCTGATAAACTACTCGACCACAAGCGAAATAACTACATCGCCTCCATTTTCTTTGCCGGAGGAACGGCCGGAGTTGCCTTTTCTGATATTTCAACCGGTGAGTTTGCGCTGAGCCAAGTTTCTGTGAATCAGCTCGAAACGCTTCTTCAATCTCTGCAGCCCTCAGAATTGCTGATTCAGAAAAAGATCAAAAATAAGCTGGATGAGCCGCTGCAGAAGTACAACACCACGGCAATGGAGGATTGGATTTATGAGGGTGAGTACGGCTATAAACTTTTGACCGAGCATTTTCAGACCCACTCCCTGAAGGGGTATGGAGTGGAGGAGCTGGAGATGGCTCATGTGGCAGCGGGTGCACTTTTGCACTATATGCAGGAGACTCAAAAATCGTCGTTGGGGCATATCAAACGTCTGTACGCCTACGAGAATGCAGATTACATGTCGCTTGATGGTTCCACAAAACGAAATCTGGAGCTCATTTCCACACTGCAGGAGGGAGGAACCGAGGGGACGTTGGTTTCCATCCTGGACGATACCTGCACCGCAATGGGCGGGCGTCTGCTGCGGAAATGGATCATGCGTCCGCTGAAACAGGTGAAGCCTATTGAACAGCGGCTTGAGGCTGTTTCGGTGTTGAACAAGGATCACGAGCGGCGCGATAAGCTTCGTGAAGAGCTGGGTCAGGTGGGGGATATGGAACGGCTCATTAGCCGGATTAGCGTTGGGCGGACCAATGCTCGCGATTTAAAACAGCTTCAGCTTTCCCTGGCGCAGATGCCGAGAATAAAAATGCAGATCGCCAATCTTAAAAACGAATTATTATCGGACATTAACGGCCGGTTAAAACTGCTGTTGGATGTTCAGGAGCGGATTGAAAAAGCGATTATGGAGGAGCCGCCCGCCAGTATTCGCGACGGGGGAATTTTTAATGATGGTTTTAATGAAAACCTGGACGAACTTCGCGAAATTGCCCGCAACGGAAAGCAGTACATCGCACGGATTAAAGACAAGCTGGCAAAAGAGGCGGGAATACCGTCGTTAAAAATTGGGTACAACAAGGTTTTCGGTTATTACATTGAGGTGACCAATACGCATAAGGATAAAGTGCCCGAGCATTTTATTCGAAAGCAGACGCTGGTCAACTCGGAGCGATACATTACCCCGGAGCTGAAGGAAGTGGAAGAGAAAGTGCTTTCGGCGGAAGACCGCAGTAAAACATTGGAGGGCGAATTGTTTGAGGAGCTTCGGCTTTATGTGGCTGATTTTGCCGACCAGATTCAGCAGATTGCCGGCGCCATGGCGGATCTGGATTGCCTGCAAAGTTTTGCGGAGGTTTCATTCAGAAATAATTATGCACGCCCGGAAATCCATTCCGAGGATGTAATTGACGTGAAGAAATCGCGTCACCCGGTGGTAGAGAAAACCCTGGATGCCGGGGAGCCGTTTATCCCCAACGATATTTATCTGGACAACAGTGAGTTTCAGATTCTGATGATTACCGGCCCGAACATGGCGGGTAAAAGTGTGATTCTGCGCCAGGTAGGGCTGCTTGTTCTAATGGCTCAGGTGGGCTGTTTTGTGCCGGCCGAAAGCGCAAAAATTGGCATGGTGGATAAAATCTTTACCCGCGTGGGAGCTTCCGATAATCTGGCGGCGGGCGAAAGTACCTTCTTGGTGGAGATGAACGAAGCGGCTAACATTTTAAACAATGCCACACCGAAATCACTGATTCTGCTGGATGAAGTCGGTCGCGGAACCAGCACGTTTGATGGATTGAGCATCGCGTGGTCACTATCTGAATATCTGCACAACAAGCCCGAAGTGGCAGCGAAGACCCTTTTTGCAACTCACTACCACGAACTGAGTGAGCTGGAGAGCCGGTACGAGCGGATCAAGAACTTAAACGTGCAGGTAAAAGAGCACGATGGGAAGGTGATATTCCTGCGAAAAATGGTGCGCGGCGGTGCTGACCACAGTTACG
>PWFZ01000067.1 GCA_003555185.1 Balneolaceae bacterium
AAGTGGTGGGAGTACCGTATGAACCGCTGGTTATAGCGGTTTTTAATGAACTGCTTCGGTATGCTGATGACAGAAAACTGTCATAATTCTTCTTGATTGTTGTTTTTTCGATAACCGGAAAACTATTAATAGAATCATAACCAGCGTAATTCTTATAAAACGGCACGTTCACACAGGCATGTTGAAGTACCCGGTTCAGCCTGTCATTTTGGTGAATGCTTTTACCTGGTGGGTCAGTAAAATAGATCTGTAAATCATTCAAGTGATGCCTGGTTCTACCACCCTGCAATAAATCAAACCCGGCAAAACCTAAATACCTGATTTTCTGACCTACATCCATTACAGTTCCCTCATCCTCAAACTATATTGTTCAGGCAAATCACTACACCAGTAATAGTATCGACAAATGACATGTCAATAGGCTGGTTCCTTGCTCTCTAACTCCATTGCCTCTAGAATAACCTTATTCACCTTCCGAACATCAAATTTATCTTCAGCAATCCTCCTGCTTTCCTTCCCCATTTTACTGATTAGATCCGGATTAAGGATGAAGCTCTCCATAGCCTTTGCCAGTGCTTCACTGTTTCTAACCGGGACTAAAAATCCATTAACTCCCTCTTCTACCGTTTCACGGCAACCTGGAGCATCAGTGGTAATAATCGGTCTGCCCATGGCCATAGCTTCCAGTATAGAACGCGGCACACCTTCACGATAATATGAAGGCAGCACATATATGGAACTACTCTCAATAACAGGCCGTACATCAGTAGTCTTTCCAAGATACTCAATCAATCCACTTTTCACCCAGTTCTGCAGCTTTGAAAACTTTAATCCATCAGGCCCAGTAGATAACGGGCCTAATAATTTAAAACTCACATGATTGTATTTGTTTTTTATCAGAGAAGCAGCTTCTACATAAACTTCAATACCTTTGCTTTTCAACATTCTACTAATTAATAAAAATACGATCTCGTTAGTGCTGGCTACCTTATTATAATTATAGTGAGTAACGTTAACTCCAGAACCATTTATAAGGATTGTATTCTGGTTTCCTGATATTATCCTTAGCTTTTCAAACAGGTTTCTATCGTCAGGATTCTGAAAGAATATCACCTTATTTTTTCGAAGTGCATACCTGTATAAAAGTATCAGAAGTTTAGTTAACAGCTTTTGTTTGATTGAAAAACTGCTAAAAGCATAACCCAGACCGGTAATCATAGTATAAACCTTGACCCCTGGAAACAAGCGTGCAACGATTGAAGCATAAATAACTGGCTTAACAGTATAGCAGAAAAGATAGTCAGGCTTTTCTGATTGCATAATCTTGTAGATTGCGTATAGTACTTTTAAATCTTGTAATGGGTCAATTGCGTCCCTGTCCAAGGGAATTGCATTAAATCTAATGCCTTTTGAAAGCAGTTTTTGCTCCAATTCATCTGGAACGGGCGCTGCTGAAGCCAAAACATCGTAGCCCATATTTAGCCACTCATCTATAAGATCTCCCCTAAAATTGAGTAAAGATCTTGCTACACCACCAACTATCATGATTTTTGGCAACCTTGCTACCTCCAAAAACTTTTTAAAGCTAACATAAACTGATTAATATTCAACCTGCTCGATAAAGGCAAAATAGTGTTATCTCTTACCCAAACAAGCATTATACAATGATTCATAAGATTTGATCATCTTATCTACCTGAAAGTACGCTTCTATTCTTTTAAATCCCAATTTACCCATTAATTTTCTATCGAATTCACTTTTTTGTATTATACCCTTTAAACAGTGGGCAAATTCTTGCGGACTCGCGGGAGGGACTAAATATCCAGTTTCTCCATCAACAATTAGCTCAGAGGTTCCTCCTACTTCAGTAGCAACTACCGGTAGTTCGGAAGCCATCGCTTCCATCACAACGCCCGGCAAACCTTCCCATAATGAATTCAGCACAAGCAGATCAGAAGCAGCCATTAAAGCAGGAATATTATCACATCGACCGATAAAAGTAACTTTATGTTGCAAACCAAGGTCTTTTACTTCTCTTTCCAATTCCTGCCCAAGCGGTCCTGTTCCGGCAATAATCAGTTTGTAGTCAAAGTCAATCATTTTTTCAAGCAAAATTAAAGCTTTAAACAACCCTGAATAACCTTTCTGCCTGCTCAGCCTGCCAACTGCCAGGATTAAATAGCCTTTCTCAGGTAAACTTAAGCTAGCTCTCATCGCCAGCTTTTCTTCATTACTCAAAGCCTTATAGAAATCATTCAGATCAAGACCATTATGGATAACTTTTGCTTTTTCTATTGGCACAATGCTTAGTTCAGAAAACCGCTTTGCAGCGGCATTACTAACAAAAACAGTTTCATCAGAAAACCTTTCGGTGACCTTATACAGCAGATACCGGCTAAAGCTACCATAATAAATATTTCTGATGCCGGTTATTATAACCGGCACTTTAAGAATTCTACCAATAATTCTTCCCAATATATCGGAAGCAAATAGTTGTGTGTGCAAAATTTGCGGTTTTAAGCGTTTAATCAAACTGTATAATCGTATTACAGCAGTTAAATCCAGTTTCGATTTAACTTTCACTTCATATACATTAATATTCAATCCTTCTATCATCTCTTGCAATGGTCCGGGGAAACTTTGCAGTGTAATTATTGTCGGTTGAAACCTGGTTCTATCTAAACCACAAAGTAGCCGGTAGAGCATATATTGCGCTCCTCCCAAGCTTAGACTGTTAA
>PWFZ01000172.1 GCA_003555185.1 Balneolaceae bacterium
AGATTTCGCCTCTCGGCGAACACCCTTGCCTTCGGCTATAAAATTCCGGTCATTACGGCTTCTTCGGGACTTGAACGTTATGTTCGCACCCGTTAGACGTACTGCATGCCCGGCACACCAAGATATATCGCACCTCCGGTGCTTTTTTATGCTCGCTCGTAACTCAATGCCACCGATTTGCGCTAACCTTGGGCTGCCGTACTCTTTGTAACAGTGGTAAGTGGCAACAAGCAGGATGTATAATCTAACTAAAGAATCGAACTCAGGTTTATAAATACTTCTAAAAAGAAATCACTCAATTGGTGATAAAAACCTTATTTTGTGAACCATTAATACATTTCCATACGTTTCCACTTTTTATAACCTTTAAGTTCGGCTGATCGAATTATTATGACCTTTTTGTCTGTAGAAAATTTATCTAAAAGTTACGGTACCAAAACTCTGTTTGAAGATATCACCTTTGGGGTGTCTCAGGGCGATAAAACCGCACTAATTGCTCAAAATGGAACCGGAAAAAGTACTCTGTTGCAAATTATTGCCGGATATGAGCGTCAGGATAGCGGGGAGATATCCACCCGAAATGGTATAAAAATTGGATTCCTGGAGCAGGATCCGGACCTCGACCCTACCAAAACGATCGATGAATTTATCACAGAAGGAACATCAGAAATGATGCAGGCGATTCAAAATTATGAAGATGCCATAGAAAAACAGGCAGAGGACTTTAGTGAGGAAAATCAGAAGCTCTACGAAAAAGCTGCCGCTAAGATGGATTCAATTGATGCGTGGGACGTAAAACAGCGAATGACAACGATTTTGAGCAAGCTGGACATCAACCACCTCGATCAATCTATCTCATCCCTTTCCGGTGGTGAACGAAAGCGCGTTGCACTGGCATTTGTCCTGCTGGACAATCCCGATTTTCTAATTATGGATGAGCCGACAAACCATCTGGACGTAGAAATGATTGAGTGGCTGGAAGCTTATCTCGCAAAAAGTAACACCACCCTGCTGATGGTAACTCACGATAGATACTTTCTCGACCGGGTTTGCAATCATATTGTAGAGATGGAAGGCGGAAAACTGTATAACCACAAGGGGAATTACGAATACTTTCTGCAGAAAAAAGCCGAGCGCGAGGAGGTTGAGCGTAAGGAAGTAGCTAAAGCAGGTCAGCTATTCAAAAAAGAGCTCGACTGGATGAGACGCCAGCCGAAAGCTCGCACTACAAAATCGAAAGATCGAATTGAGCGGTTTCACGAAACCGAAAAACGAGCTTCTGATCAACCGGATGAAGCTGAAATGCAGCTCGATGTTAACATGGCGCGGATGGGAAAGAAGGTTATTGATGTAAAGAATATCTCAAAGTCGTATGACGACCTGGTGATTTTGGATGATTTCAACTATTCGTTCAAACGAGGCGAGAGAATTGGAATTATTGGGAAAAACGGCGCCGGTAAAAGTACATTCCTGAAAGTACTGACGGGAGAGGAATCCGCTGATTCGGGCAACATCGATAAAGGAGAAACTATTGTTTTCGGACACTACAAACAGCAGGGAATTGAACTGGACGAAAACCTTCGTGTAATTGAAGCACTTAAGGAAATTGCTGAAGTGATTGAACTTGCTGATGGCAAAAAAGTCTCCGCTTCCCAATTTCTGGAGTACTTTTTGTTTGATTCAAATCTGCAGTACGCACCGATATCGAAACTAAGCGGTGGTGAAAAACGTCGTTTGGGCTTGATGATGGTTCTTATGAGAAATCCGAATTTCCTGATTTTAGATGAGCCGACAAACGACCTGGATATTGCAACCCTACAAAAACTGGAAGAGTTTTTACTCAATTTCGGCGGATGCCTGATTGTGGTTTCTCACGATAGGTTTTTCATGGATAAATTGGTTCAGCACTATTTTGTATTTGAAGGTGATGGTCAGATTGACAGTCACCACGGAACCTATGCCGAATACAGGGAGATGAAGGATGCTGAAGTTCAAAATTCAAAGAAAAGCAAGAATGCAAAACCGGTAAAAAAGGAAAAGAAAAAGCCGGTCAAAAAGTCAAAACCCAACAATAAGCTCAGCTTTAAGGAGAAAAAACACTATCAAAAGCTGGAGAAAGAAATTGAAAAGCTGGAGGCTGAAAAATCAGGGATTGAAGCCGACCTTCACAGTGGAAAGTTTAATGCAGATGAGCTAACAGATAAAACACAACGCTATGGCGAAGTGGAAGAGCTTTTAGATGAAAAGACTCTCAAATGGATTGAATTGGATGAAAAGGCTTAATTCTGCATAAAATAGCGCAAGAGTCAAACCTCAGGGTTTCAAAAAACCCCTGAGGTTTATTTGTTGCAACTCACTTGATGGCGCAAGAATTTTTCTTGTGCCCAAAATCAACGTCTACTTACCTTGCATTATCAGAGGCACAAGTGAATACTTGCGCCATCCACGGATCCACGAAATGAATCAAACCTAAGGGGTTTCAAAAAACCCCTTAGGTTTATTTGTTACAGTTCTCACCCCATCACAGAAGCGATACATGTAGCGTAATAAATATCTTCTGTGCTGCACCCGCGAGACAAGTCCATGTATGGTTTCTTTAAGCCTTGCAGAATGGGTCCGATTGCGGTGGCTCCCCCTACCCTTTCAGTAATTTTATAAGCAATATTTCCGGCAGTACCGCCGAATTTTTCATTCATCCCGTTTACCGTGAACGAGACATTGATAATATGGA
>PWFZ01000058.1 GCA_003555185.1 Balneolaceae bacterium
CTTTCGCGCTCACGATCAACCAGGAATTCTACAGCGACAGACTGAACACGTCCGGCTGAAAGTCCGGGTGAGATTTTTTTCCACAACAGCGGAGAGATTGTATATCCCGCCAGCCTGTCCAGAATACGTCGTGTTTCCTGGGCGTGAACCAAATTCATGTCGATATCCCGGAAATTGCCAAGCGCATTTTGAATAGCTTCCTTGGTAATCTCTCGAAACACCATTCGCTTTACAGGCACTTTTGGCTTCAGAAGCTCAACTAAATGCCAGCTAATTGCTTCTCCCTCGCGATCCTCATCCGTCGCCAGAATCAGTTCGTCGCAATCTTTCAGAAGCTTTTTCAGGCGGGTAACAATTTTCTTTTTGGATGCGGGGGTCACGTATAGTGGCTCAAAACCATCATCTACATTAATACCAAGATTCGACCAGGACTCCTTTTTATATTTCTTTGGAATCTCTTTAGCCGATGAGGGGAGATCACGAATATGACCCATAGAAGAGTCTACCTCATAATCCTTCGACAGGTATTTCTTGATTGTTTTTGTTTTCGTCGGTGACTCTACTATGACTAATGACTTCATATTTATTTTATGGATTCAATAAGCTCTTTTAGTTCTTCTGCATGAGCCTTTGTATTTACTTTTTCAATGATTCCCAGCACTGTTCCATCGGTATCAATTATGAATGCCGAACGTGATGGTGCGTTAAATGTTTTACCGTACATTTTTTTCTCCACAACCGAGTCGGTAGCTTCGGCAAACTTAAAATCGGGGTCTGATGCTAATGTATAATTAATATCCAGCTTTTCAGCATAATTTTTGTGAGACCCGCAGGTATCCTTACTGATTGCTATCAAATTATATCCCTTATCATCAAACCAATCTGCGTGTTCAGCAAGGCTTTTGTTCTGCTTATCGCATCCGCCTGTATTGTTTCTCATATATACGGATACTATTGCCGGTTTGTCCAGCAGCTCGTTAAACGTTACCTGTTTTTCTTCTCCATTCCGGATAATGTTCAGCGAAAAATCGGTATCTATCTTATCTCCAATCTGTATCATTCTGTAGAAAAATTAATTATGGTTGGGCCAACTATTAATTGAATCAGCCCGCTAATCGTTCTCTTTATTTAAGTCGCACGGGGAACTTAACAGTATAATCATTCTTACGATGCTTGGGCAACTCATTTTATTTTTTTTGATGTAGCCAGAATGTACACCGCCGAAAAATTACACAAGTTCCGGGTTTTTCAAGAGTAGTTTCGAAACAGCTGCAAGAACAATGGCGTGATGAACAACCCCGCTCTCAACCAGCGTTAAAAATTCTTTCAGCGGCAGAACGTGAACCTCTATATCCTCATGTCCATCCAGCGAAATTTCATCTGTTTTGATGCAGTTTTCAGCTATATACAGATGTGTGAAATTTGACATGATTGCAGGGTTTGAACTGGTTTTCCCCATCATTTTCCATTCCGTTGATGAAAATCCAGTCTCTTCCAGGAGTTCTCTTTTGGCCGCCTCAATGGGACTTTCTCCTTTATCAACCATTCCGCCGGGTATTTCAAGTGTTGATTCATGTATTCCATGGCGATACTGTTCAACCAAAACTATCTCTTTTTCAGCCGTTAATGCAATTACATTAATCCATTCCGGTGCATTTAAAACGTAAAATGATGCCGGGGTTTCATTCCCATCAGGCTTCACCACTTTTTCATTAAGAGAAAAAATGGGAGTTTCATATACTTTCTTATCTTTAAGCACCTTCCACAGAGGTTTGGAAAAATTAAACATCATTACTTACAATATTTTTTGAATGGATAAACGATTAGAATTTACAAAAGAGGATTTCAGTAACGAAAAGGAATTAAATGCGCTGATAGAGAAATCCTGCGACATGATGGAGTCCATTTATAATGGCGGGGACTATCCAAAATTAATGGTGAAACGGACATGGTCAGACCATAATCCCATCATAACGGGAGAAATGGCTGTACCAAGTGCCTACAGGTGGTATTTAACGCGGGAGCTTAAAAAGCTGGCAGAAAAAGGAGCCGAAATCAAGATTTTCCCTTCCCGCCCAAGATTGGAGCTCAACGATCCCAACCTTTTTGATAATGCTGATGAAGATGATTGGGACATCACGCAAAAGAAAATGTTCCTGTTTAGCCCGGAGAGGATCGATATCTCTCTGGATCGATTGAATCACTACACAGGAACCAGCCCCAGTGACTTTCAGCGGTATATTTTGTTCACAAATTATGATATGCACATCGAGGTTTTTAAAGAGCGCTATCCAGATTGCGTGCAGCCGGACAGGCAGGTCCAGATGCCAGCGTATCATCATAAGTTACCCGATAATAAAGGGTTTTCTATTGTGAATATTGGGGTTGGGCCATCCAACGCAAAAACGATTTCTGATCACGTTGCAGTCCTCCGGCCCGATGCCATGATTATGGTTGGCCACTGCGGCGGCCTACGAAACCACCAGGAAATAGGTGATTTTGTACTCGCCACCGGATTTATGCGGGATGATGGCGTACTTGATGACGTACTTCCACTGAATATTCCCATTACTCCTAATCACCTTCTAAATGTTCACCTGAAAGAGCAGCTCGATAAAAACGAAAGAAATTACCGGCTGGGAACGGTTTACACCACTGCAAACAGAAACTGGGAATTTATAAAACGACGAACTACCGAGCAGATTCACATCAGCAGAAGTGTGGCTATC
>PWFZ01000255.1 GCA_003555185.1 Balneolaceae bacterium
CACCTTGCGGTTATAGCGATCAGCCAGAATACCAAAAACAGGCGTAAAAATAATTCCCGGAAGAGTGAAAAATGTAATTAACAGACCGATTTGACCTGATGATACATCCAGAGATCTGGCGATAGACGGAAAAGCAGGCGCAATACTGGAGACACCCATTACAGCCGTTAACGTTACGCCAAATATGATGTATAAGTTTACGTCTTTTAAAAGAGGAGAATTCGATTCAGCTGAATTCAGCAAAATAAAGTGTAATTAAAGTTTATGCTTATTTATCGAAATGAAAATGAAAATATATTACAATCATTGCACATTATTTATTACAATTCACCGAATATTAATCCAAACGACGGAATTGCCTTGTTAATAAGTGATCGTGTACTCTCCGACATAAACAGCAACCGCTACACCATAAAAATTGCGGATACTGAAAACCATGTTGAAGCGGCCTTAAAGCTTCGATACGAGGTATTTAAAGAAGAACTAAACAGGGATTTCGAATTCAACGAACAAAGAGACAAAGATGAATTTGACGATCAGTCTCACCATTTAATTGTACTGGAAAACGATACAGATACTGTAGTAGGTACCTACCGGCTTCAAACATACGAACAGGCAATAAGTGGAAATGGCTTTGTAAGTGAAAAACGTTTTCACCTTGAGCAGTTCTCTGATGGCATTTTAGAAAATGCAGTGGAAGTTGGCAGGGCATGTATTCGGAAAGAACATCGCAGTGGACGGGTATTATTTTTGCTTTGGAAAGGGTTTGCAGGGTACCTCACTCATTTTGAAAAAAGATACCTGTTTGGGTATGCTGCTCTGGAACCGGGCAGACCGGAAGTGGCGATTAACACCTATCATCACTTAAAAACACACGGATTTATTCACCCAAAGCAACAAATAGATGTAAAAGACGCTTTTAGAATTGATTCCGATTCCAATGTGTCTCAAAATTTTGAAGTAGACATCCCTCCGCTTTTTCAAAATTATCTGGATGTCGGTTGTTACGTTTGTGGGAAACCCTCTTTTAATAAGGAATCACAATTGGCTCATTTTTTGATATTACTGGATATTGAAAATATATCGGACCGTACACGAAAGCTGTTTTTCAGTTAACTTCTTTTACAAATTGAAGTAATTTTAAATGTGAAAACCGGGTTTTATGAGATCCATAATTGCTACGTGTAAAATATCTCTGCTCTTACTTTACACATTTATCACCTACAGTATTTACATGGTGGGATATGCTCTAACCAGATTATTTCGACTCCCATCAGAGCCTTGCAGAAACCTGTTTATGAAAACATGGTCATTTGGAATGAGCAGGGTTTTGAACCTCCGAATAAAAACGGTTGGGACTCCTCCAAAGGCACCTTTTTTCCTGGTCTCCAATCATCTTAGCTATGTTGATATAGTACCTTTATTTCTCAACCTAAAGTGCACATTTGTCGCAAAGAAAGAGGTACGCTCGTGGCCGGCACTTGGGTTTATGGTGAAAAGTGTAGGCGTGATTTTTATCGACCGAACCCGTAATCGAGATATCACCCGAGTGAATAAAATTCTTTCCAACAGCCTCAATAAACACCAGGGAATGATTGTTTTTCCTGAAGGGACAACCTCCCCCGGAAAAAAGGTTCTTCCTTTTAGAGCGCCTCTGCTTCACTTTCCCTCATCAAACTCTATTCCGGTTCACTATTGTTCAATCCGGTATGAAACCGATCAGGAAAAAGGGGATAAACATGCTGAGGAGAGTGTCTGTTTTTATGGAGCACGAGAACCGATTCATGTCCATCTTTTTAAATTGGCATCCAACAAACGGGTTGATTGCACAATTCACTTTGGTGATGAGCCGGTAATAAGTAATGACCGCAAAAAGCTCACTGAAGAGCTTCACAAAAGGGTGGATGCAATTTTTGAGCCAATGGATTGATTTAATCTTGACTGAATTGCGTTACGCCCGGTAAAATAGTTCTGGCCGGAATAATTGTCATTCCACTTAACCGGTCGGGGTTGAGCTCCCGGTCATTTATTACATCCCGAATGTATACCTCTTTAATTTGATCGGGAAATTGTTCCATCATCATTCTATATATCTCCGGATCTTTCTCACCTGAATCACCTACTAAAATAAAGTCCCTCTCCGGAAACGTTTCTATGATCCCGGAAATCTGTTCAAACTTTTGATCGAACGTCACATTCTCATTGGTAATCAACTCCCGAAGGTCGCGCCAGGAACCCAGGTTAAAGTAGTTTTTTCGAACATTTTTCATATGAAACGATCCTTCGGGATACCCTGTATTTTCATCAAGCAAAAATCCGGACAGGGATTTATAAAGTTGCCAGGGAGCGCCTGACACATAATGAAATGAAGCCTCTTCCCACTCATTATAGAGACCCGCCATTCCCGGGGCTGCAGTATACTCCTTAAAAAAGGTATTTCGGGTTACAATTCTTGATCCCGCAGGTATCTCTGTAATTTTCACAGTATCATCAATATCAGAAATCACAGAAAGCCCCTGCGGTTCTATCAGTTCAATATTTCCGGTTCCATCATGCCTGCTAGTGGTGGCATGAAAAGATAACCAGCCGTCATCTGACCCCTGTGAATTAAGCAGTTCCTCTGCACGCTCAACCGGTATTCTAATCTCCCCCATTTTTAATCCATTCATGTCTGTCCGGGCGTAATCACCGTCGTCAACCATCAACATAAACTCCTCTCCCTCAGG
>PWFZ01000120.1 GCA_003555185.1 Balneolaceae bacterium
AATTCGGGGGGAGCGTTTTCCTGAGATTAGCATTACATCGGGATATTCCTATAACAGGAGTCGAAATGATGGTGGGTTTATACGTTTCAGTGAAGCCACCGGATTTTCTGTAGGCATTACCGCGAGAGTAAATATTTTTAATGGATTTGATACAAGCAGGAGAGTTCAGAATGCCAGAATTAATCAAAAAAGCAGCCGGATTCAGGAAGAGCAGAGTCAGTTGCGAATCGAGTCTGATTTCTTTTCACTGTTTCGTACATATCGAAACAGCATAGAACTGGTGGATTTAGAAGAGAGTAATCTCGAAAACGCTGAAGAAACACTGGATATCGCATTGGAAAGGTTTCGTCTGGGCTCGATAAGTTCGCTTGAACTAAGAGAAGCTCAGCGTACATTTCAGACAGCAGAAACCCGTCTTATAGAAGCAAAGTTTGAGGCAAAAATAGCAGAGTCTGAAATTTTACAGTTGAGCGGTGAGTTGCAATCAATGGTAAATCAATAATATTTCTTCCGGCTTGATATTAAGAGCCTACTGATCTAAGCATAGTAAACGAAAGCTTTGTTCCATTCTCACTATATGTAACTGAATCGGCTATTTCATTTAATAGAAAAAGGCCTCTGCCACCGGTATCCAGTAAATTATTTTCTGACAGAGGATCTTTAGTCGCTTGAGGGTTAAACCCTGATCCTTCATCCTGAACCGAGGAAGAAATTTTATCAGGATCTATAGTGACATTTATGAAGACTTTTTTTTCAGGAATCCCCTCGTTTCCATGGTCAATTGCATTCGAAACCGCCTCACTGAGAAGGAGCATAAAGTTGTCCGTTTCCTCCTCATTTAGTGAGCATTCTTTGGCGATTTTTTCGGCAATATCCGGTACTCTTTCAGATTCCTCGAAAGTAGAACTAAGAGTGTACCGGTATATTTTTGACATGGAGTAAGCTGCTGAAATTTAACTTATGCGTAAATTCCCCGTAGCTTTAATGTTTCTGCTACTCGGTTAATGGCATATACATAAGCCGCCTGACGCATGGTGATTTTGTGCTCATCACAAACCTGATACAGGTTATCGAATGCATTTCTCATCATTCTGTTGAGCCGACGATTAACACGTTCTTCTGTCCAGAAATAACCTTGTCTGTCCTGAACCCATTCAAAATAAGAAACGGTAACACCACCTGCATTAGCTAAAATATCAGGAATCACCATCACTCCATTTTCTTCAAGAATAGAGTCAGCATTTGCTGTTACAGGACCATTTGCTCCCTCAGCAATAATTTTCGCATTAATTTTATGGGCGTTATGCTTGCTTATTTGATCCTCTTTAGCGGCTGGAATCAACACATCGCACTTTAATTCGAGAAGGTCTTCGTTCGTAATCTTGTCTGCTTCGGGAAATCCTTCAAGGGAACGGTTATTATCGTTCATGTACTTGATCGCTTTAGGTATATCAATCCCATCTGGATTATAGTAGCCACCTGAAATATCACTTATTGCAATAACCTTTGCGCCCTGCTCGTGCATTAATTCTGCAGAAACGGCTCCAACGTTACCAAATCCCTGAACAACCACTTCCGTTTTATTTGGCATGATTCCCAATTTGTTCAGAGCAGCCAATGTAACGGTAACCACTCCGCGGCCTGTAGCTTCTTTACGGCCCTGAGATCCACCAAGAATAATCGGTTTACCTGTCACAACTGCCGTTTCAGTTCGCTGTGAGTTCATGCTGTAGGTATCCATAATCCAAGCCATTACCTGCTCATCGGTATTCATATCCGGTGCAGGAATGTCTCTGTCGGGCCCAAACACGTCCAGTAAGTTGGCAGTGTAACGCCGGGTTAACCGTTCAAGCTCAGATTTTGAAAGTTCTTTTGGATTGCACCGAATGCCACCTTTTGCACCACCGAAGGGCACATTTACAACAGCACATTTCCATGTCATCCATGCAGCCAGTGCTTTTACTTCTTCAAGATTTACATCGGGAGCAAAACGAATTCCACCTTTAGAAGGGCCCAATACGTTATCGTGGATCACCCGATATCCTTCGAAAACCTGAATCTTGCCATTGTCCATTACAACAGGTACAGATACAATGACTTGCTTAACGGGACTTGCTAAATACTGGAACATTCCTTCATCGAGTTCGAGAATATCGGCTGCGAATCGGAACCGCTCCATCATTGATTCAAAAGGTGATTCCTCATCCAGTTTGGGACCGGGTTCTTTATAAAAAGCAGTGGGTTGTGGCTTTGATTTTTTTGACATGTGTTAATGCTTGTGGAAGCGCTTGTTTGAGCGTTGAAGATGTTTTTGTGATTTAATTATGTATTCTAAAATACAGGACTTTTCAGGAATTGGGAAACCTAAATTATTGTTTTTTCGTCCGCCATTTTAAATGAGATAAACAGTTAATTTTGGTTGGATTACAAAGCATAATAATTCGTTAACATGCGATTTGTATACTAACCTTTAAGACAAAGATTTATATACAATTGTGCTTAATGGGTAAGAAGGAGAAATCACGTAAAAAAAACGGATTGGTTACTTATGTAGAGAGCCTCTTTTCTACGAGCTTTATTGATCTTATTCGGGGTGAACGACGATTTTTAATACTGATTGGACTATTTTTTCTCATTGCGGGAGCCACATACGAAACGCCACACATTGCCATGTGGATCGGTTTCTTTTTTGCTGCATATTCGGCAATTGCAAATGACAGTATTCAAACCATTGGTACATTTCTGGCATCCAATGCCGATAAAAAATGGTGGATTCTTTGGCTCTGGATTGGGGGAATTTTTCTGGTTACTGTCACCTATAGTTGGTTTACCTACTCCGGGGATGTTACATACGAGCGCTTAACATCAAGGGGATTCGAGGAGGCGCCTTCCGAATTTAAATTTTTACAGATTGCTGCACCACTGTTCCTGTTGATTTTAACACGGCTTCGAATGCCTGTCTCAACGACATTCCTCTTGCTAAGTGCATTTGCCACTCAGCCTGAAGGAATCACAGATGTGCTTCAGAAAAGTCTATCTGGATATTTTATTGCATTTACTGTAGCCATAATCGTCTGGTTGGGAATGAGCAAACTGCTTGCAAGATTGTTTACCGGTAAACCGGGAGCTTTTTGGAGGCCATTACAGTGGATTGTAAGTGGCTGTTTGTGGGCTGTCTGGCTCATGCAGGATGCCGCAAACATCGCCGTTTATTTGCCAAGATCACTTGAAGTAAGCGGATTTATGGTATTTGCCGGGGTCATCTTTTTTGGTCTTGGGTTACTGTTTTATTTGAGAGGTGATAAAATTCAGGCGATCGTTACCGAAAAATCATATGTCACTGATGTTCGTTCTGCTACAGTTATCGATGGTGTTTATGCCACGGTGCTGTTCTACTTTAAAAGTGTAAGTGTTGTACCCATGAGTACGACATGGGTTTTTATAGGTCTCCTTGCAGGTCGTGAAGTCGCAATGAGTTTAACGGATCCTACGGGTAAGGGGCGCCACATATCACGGTCTTTAAAACTGATTGCAAAAGATGCCAGTTATGCTCTGATAGGACTGGTCATTTCTATCATAATCGCAATTGCAATAAACCCGTTTATATGGGATGAATTGCTTAGATACTTTGGTTTGAACTGATAAACTAACTTTTGGGTTGATATTGAGAATAAAATAATCCATAATAGATATGTTCAAAACAACGTTTATTGTGGCATAACATTACTCTCAGAATTTACCCATGGACGGTGGCGTACTAGTTTTAAATCAGGATTATCAACCTTTAAGCGTTTGCTCTGTTCAACGCTCAGTGAAATTACTCTTTCTTGAAAAGGCAGAACTTCTTCATGATGACCCCGAACGCTGCTTACGAACTATCGATGATGAATTTTCCTACCCAAGTGTAATTCGCCTTCGAAGTTATATTCGGCTTCCCTATACACGTATAGTGCTTTCCCGCCGAAATATCATGAAAAGAGATAATCACACATGTCAGTATTGTGGGCGTAAAAGTGATTTAACACTCGACCATGTACAGCCGAGAAGCAGAAATGGCAAGGATACCTGGGAGAATCTGGTAACCGCATGCGATAAATGCAATGTTAAAAAAGGAAATCGTACTCCCAAAGAGGCTGAAATGCCGCTGAAAACTAAACCGTACCGACCAATACATATTACATTTTTCCAAAATTTACTTGGCGGTGTTCAGGAAGATTGGAGACAGTACCTTTATATGTAGTTAACGTGAGGTACTACGTACGTATGAATAACGATTTGCGGCTTCCAATATAACTCTTCATTCATCGTTACCGCCTTCACACGAATTACATAGAAAATTTGTAATTTAGGTGGCTAATAAAGAAACTAATATTATGAGTACAAAAGGACGCGTTCTTGTTGCCATGAGCGGCGGTGTTGATTCATCCGTAGCCGCAGTAATGCTCAAGGAACAGGGATACGATGTTATAGGAATTACAATGAAAACGTGGGACTACCACCGAAGTGGAGGTGATACCGGGAAAGAAACGGGCTGCTGTACGGTAGAATCCATGAATGATGCCCGACACATTGCCGTAAAGTTTGGTTTTAAACATTTCATTGTAGATATCAGAGATGAATTTGGAGACTGGGTGATTGACCGCTTTGTTGAAGAATACACCAATGGAAGAACTCCCAACCCCTGTGTTTTATGCAATACACATATTAAATGGGCCGCTCTTCTGCGTCGTGCTGATAACCTGGGGTGCGATTTTATTGCAACCGGACATTACGCTAATGTACGGGAAGAAAATGGGCGATATATTATTTCGAAGGGAAAAGATCACGACAAAGATCAGTCTTATGCCCTTTGGGGAGTGCAACAAAAACATTTGTCCAGAACCATCTTTCCGGTAGGGAATTATAGAAAAACTGAAATTCGCCAGTTTGCAGAAGATTACGGTTTGATGAATGTTGCAAACAAACCCGACTCTTACGAAATCTGCTTTATTCCTGATAACGACTATCATCGGTTTCTGAATGATCGGGTTGAAGGACTTGAAGAAAAAGTGAGCGGTGGAAATTTTGTGGACAAATACGGGAAAATTGTAGGCAAGCATAAAGGGTTTCCGTACTACACAATTGGTCAAAGAAGGGGATTGGATCTACCCATGGGATATCCGGTATATGTAACCGACATTGATCCCGTAAATAACGTAATTACCATAGGAGAAAAGAAAGACCTGATTAGCACCACGTGTAAAGCGAAAGAGCTGAATTTGGTTAAGTATGATAAAATACCGGATGGAGAAATGGAAATCACCGGAAAAATCCGATATAACGACGCAGGAGCCAAAGGTACTATTACACAGTTCTCAAATGAAGAATTTAAAGTCCATTTTCCCGCCGGAAGAGAAGCTATTACTCCGGGGCAGGCGATTGTCTGTTACGAAGGAGATGATGTTATAGCAGGCGGGTGGATTCATAAGGTAAATATCGAAATGGATGAAACTGAGCCACTTCATGTATGAAACAATTCGGTGTAAATAGCGTGTAATCTGATTGGTCCCAACTCAATAAATCCTGCTATGAAAAAACTCCTCTTTATTACCATTGTATTATTAGTAATCTCTGCGCCTTCCTATGCGCAGTTTGAGGGGAATATGAAAATTCAGGTTCATGACCGTAGTAATGGGAATTCGGATGTGACCGATGTTTCGTTAACCACGACCAAAGACAGGATTTTCATTGAGTCCGGACAAAAGGTAAACGTGGTGTCCGGCATTCAGTCTGATGGAATTTTAATACGAAATGATCTGCAGGATTTTGTGTTTCGTACAGATGATGATGAGGCTTTAAAAGTTTCGAAAAGTGATTTGGACGGTTTAATTAAGCTAATTCAGCGCTTTCAGGGCCAATCATCAGGATCTGAGTCAAAAGAAAAATTTGACTGGGAAAATCGGGTTGAGGAGACCGGAAATACCCGAACAATGCACGGCTATCATACGAGCGAGATCAAGCTAAAAGGAGAAAATGAGGATCAGTATGTTTCGATTTGGTTAACGGACCAAATAAAAATAAACTGGGGACTCCTTCTGGATTTCTGGTATGAATCCGGCGAGAATTTTACAGACTCTGATGTACCCATTGAATTAGTTCTAAACCGGAATAGCTTCCCGCTTATGATGGATGTTTATGATGAAGGCGAGGTCGTTTACTCAGCGAATGTTACAGGTATAAACACAGGGAGTTTTGACAGATCAGTAGTTGAATTATCTGATAATGTTCGTTTAATTGGCTTCACTGATATGATGCTAAATATGTTTCGCCAACGACGATAAAAAATGATCAAACCGGTAAAAGCACTTTTTCTGATTTTACTGATTACAGCTTGCTCCACTACCGAAAAGGTGACAGAAAAATCACCGGTTTATACAGAGGGAGAAATTGAAAACGCCGCACTCACCGACGATAGCAAGGTTGCTGAAATGCTTGAAAGTTACAGGCCACACTATCAGGCCGAAATGGGAATAGTTCTTACCGAAATAGAAAACCCGCTCATATTTGAAAAACCGGAAGGAGCCCTTGGTAATATTGCAGCGGATGCACTTCGGTTTCGTGCTTCCCGTGAGTCTCGTCGTCTTGTTCATATTGGGGTAATCGGTGAAGGTTCATTTCGTATCAACTTGAATGAGGGTCCGCTTACTCTTGGTGAAGTGTATGAGTTTATGCCCTATGAAAACCACCTTGTACTGCTAAAATTGACCGGAGAGCAGGTTTTGACACTGGCTAACCAGATTGCAGAACAGGGAGGGAGTCCTGTTAGCGGAATACGGTTTCAACTGCAGGACAATCGTGCACGCGGAGTAATTGTCAATTCAGAAGTGGTTACACCTACCAAAGAATACTGGGTGGCTACGAGCAATTGGGTAGCTGACGGCGGGGATAATTTTCCGGTACTTTGGTCTCCAAAAGAGCGAATAGATTTCGATGTTTCCATTCGACAACTTTATGTAGATCACTTCAGAAATCGCAAAATGACAGAACCCTTTAAAGACGGGAGAATCCGCGAATGATTTCACGCAAAGACTTTTTGGCGAAAAGTTTAAAGGCTTCAGCAGGTGCTTTACTAACCGGAGCTACAGGTGGTTTGTTAAAGGGCAGACCCTCAGATATCATTACTATTCTCTACACGAATGACACTCACGCAAGACTGGACCCTTTCCCTGATAATGCTACCCAATTTGCCGGTCTTGGCGGTATTGCGCGCAGAGCCAATATCATCAAAAAAATCAGGCGAAATCAGCCCAACGTATTGCTTTTAGACGCTGGTGATGTTTTCCAGGGAACCCCCTGGTTTGATGTCTACGGGGGAGAGGTGGACCTGAAACTAATGAGCGAAATGAAGTATGATGCGATGGCAGTGGGCAACCATGAGTTTGACCACGGCTTAGATGGATTTGCTGAATCTGCAAATAAAGCAAAGTTTCCAATACTTGCTGCCAATTATAATGTGGCAGGGACTCTCCTAAATGAATTTGTCAGGCGCTTCATTGTTAAGGAGATAGGTGGATATCGTATAGGAATTTTCGGGTTGGGAATTCAGCTCGATGGTGTGGTAGATAAAAAATTATACGGGGATGTTCAGTATCGCGATCCTGAGGTGTGGGCCAATGGAATGGTGCGAAGCCTTAGGCAATATCAAGGATGTGATTTTATTATTTGTCTGAGTCATTTAGGGTATAAATATGATAACGCCAGAATTGATGATGTTGAGTTAGCATCAAAAGTAGAGGGAATTGACCTGATCATCGGTGGCCATACGCATACATTTCTGGATAACCCGGTTGCAATTCAAAATCCATCTGGAAAAAATACCCTGGTTACACAAATGGGGCACAGCGGCGTGCGATTGGGACGGATTGATCTCGATATCTCTTCCGGCACTGAGGTAAATATGTCTGATAGATTTTATACAATCGGAAAAGTATAATCAGTTCATGAAAAAGACTTTACTCCCCCCTTATTAAAGGGGTCTCTGCTATGGATAATTGGTTCAGCCTTAGAAAATGAATTCTTAATGACTGAATCCGAGCGTTTTTGTTGCGAAGGCATGCTACGCGGATGTTCATCAGAACATGAAAAAATCGATGGACACCCCTGTCTGCGCCGATACTTCGGCAGGCAGGCCTCTAAATCTCTCCGCCAGCCGGCGGAAGACTTTTTCCTGCATTTTTGAAAAAATTATTCTACTGAAGTTAAAAATTCTCAAACACCCTGGCCACAAGCTTTTATTATTGGGATCATTTTCATACCATTTCCCAGCTTTAAACACCCAATACACTTTTAGATTGTGATTAGAAAAAAACTTTTATTCACCCTGATGGGTGTACTATGCGCAACGGCGGCATTTTCTCAGACAACGGTATCAGAACAGTTCGGGGATGATCTTCAATTTCCGGCACTTCCATATTACAGTTATGGATCGGGGCTGGGAATGACTGCACCGGACAGCACTTTTCGCTTAAACATTCGATTTAGGATACAAAATCGCGCATCGTATGTAGAGTATCACAATGGTGATGAAGCCATTGAGGCATCTGTAAGAAGGCTGAGATTACGGTTCGATGGATTTGTAGGCGATCCCAGATTTCTCTACGCTATCCAGCTCTCTTTTGCCCCCGGTGATGTTGGTGAACTAACGGAAGGAGAGAACATAAATATTATTCGTGATGCGGTGATGTTTTATCGGCCAAATGATAACTGGAACATAGGATTTGGGCAGACTAAACTTCCTGGTAATCGTCAGCGGATAAATTCATCAGGTGCACTACAGTTAACAGATCGCTCAATTAATAATGCGCGTCTTTCTATAGATCGGGATTTTGGGTTACAGGTATACTACCTCAGAGAAGATCTGGATCGGCCATCATATAATATAAAAACTGCTATAAGCACGGGGGATGGACGTAACTGGACCCGCAATCCTGATACTAATCTGGCGTATACAGGAAAAATTGAGCTGTTTCCATTTGGCGCATTTCAAAGAGACGGTACTCTGTTTGAAGGAGATCTTGTGCGGGAGCCAACTCCTAAGTTACTATTATCAGGTGTATACCATTTAAATAAAGGAGCTCAGCGGGAAAGAGGCCAATTGGGCCGCCCATTATTTGAACGAAGAGATTTAACGTCAGTATTTATTGATGCAATGGTAAAATATCAAGGATGGTCTTTCCAGACTGCATATATGACGCGAAGAACCGATGACGCATTAACACGTGGACCTAACGCTATCAGCTATGTATTTGCCGGTACAGGTATGGATTTTCAATTGAGTTACTTATTTCAAAATAATTACGAAGTAATTGGGCGGTACTCATTTCAAAACAGAAATCAGGATGCGCCGATAAGTATTTTAAATGAACAACAGCACAGCTTTGGGCTAACCCGCTACATTTGGGAGCATGCTTTAAAATTACAGGCAGAAGTGACGTATGACACCAGAGAGACCAGAATTTTAAATAATGAAAATTCTGACAGTTGGTATCTGAGGTTTCAGGTAGAGATGGGTATATAATTTACCAAAAAAAATGGCTGCCATATAGAATATGACAGCCAAAGGGGGAACATAGATAGAATCAAATAAGCTGACTCATCTAACCACTTTATTAACGTGGCGACAGACTAATTAGTCTGTCTGTTTAAGAATCTTTTTGTCCTACAAGATACATCTCTCCGGTAGGTTGTGGCACGCCGCCTTTCGGTTCAAGCGTAATTGCAAATGTATTTGATATTTCAGATGGTGCCTCTGCCAAAGCATCAATACGGTAAAACAGATCAGTACCCGGTCGTTCAAAATTAAATATTCCCGCACTGACAGGGGATTGCTCATCTTTGATCAGCCATAATTGATAATCTTTATCATCAGCGGGTTGCGGAAGATTGGCGACCTGAAGCAGGGCACGTTCTCCTTCCGGATCCCATAATATTTTACCATACCCATCAGGACTGGTGTCCAGCCCATCCATTAACACAAGGTACATTTCTCTGGATTCCAGAATGGCCAGCAGCTCATCGCGCTGTTCGAGTTCTGATTCCAGATACACCAGTTCATTCTGCAGGTAATTGATTTGTGATACTTTCTCTTCTACGGAGTTAGACAACTGCTGTGTGAAAAGAGCTAAGGCAAGAAATCCTGTTAAAAAAACAGCTGCAGCAAGTTTGTATGTCCAAAGTGGGATAATGCTTGCTGATTTAGGGGCAGTCCCGTTTTCTTTTTTATTAATTTCGCTGATGATTTTAGAAAACAGCTGATTGCTTGGTTCAAGCGGTTCGGCAGCGAGTGCTATTTCATCTTTTGCAGATCTCATCTGCTCGTAAATCTCTCGTTGTTCCTGAGTTGCAGTGCTCAGGAGAGCTTCAAATTTATTGCGCTCTTCATCCGAAAGAGCATCGAGTACGTATCCCGCACAAAGAGATTCGAAATCGTTATATGTTTCTTTTTCACTCATATTGCAGCCTCCACTAGCATTTCGCGAAGCTTAATCATGCCCTGCCTCATACGGTACTTCACGGTTCCTAATGGTATATTAATTTTTTCAGAAATCTCCGTTTGTGACAATCCATGAAAATACGATATATAAAGAACTTCCCGTTCTTTTTTATTTAAGCTCCCTAAAGCTTCACGCACTTTAACAGCCCGTTCGTTCAGTTCCATATTTTCTTCAGGGTTGGGACTGTTGTGTGACAAATTTAGTGAAAAATCATCGTCATTAATTACTTGATCGTCTTTTTTGCTATTTTTATAAGCTTTTGAGCGTGTTCGGTCGATGGCTTTATTTCTGGTCATCGTCACAATGAAACTATAAACGGTTCCCCGTGTTGGATCGTATTGATCGGCCTTTTCCCAGGCTTGAACGAAAACTTCCTGAAGCAGGTCTTCAGACTCTTCTCTGTTTCTTAATACTTTATAAATCATTCCGAATAGGATTCGATTGTAGCGATTATACAATTTCCCAAGAGCTTTTTTGTCGCCGGCCTGTACCTCTGCCATCCATTCACGCTCTTCTTCAGGTGACTGTTTGGCAAACCCAATGATGTAAAGTAAAAGTTGTATAATCACGGTTCTATTATCTATACGGAATTTTGTAATCTGCAGATTGTTTTGACTCCTTCAACTATCTTGGTGAAGGAAATCTGCCCGATGGCGATGAATATAGTTTATCTTTAGTGAAAACGTAAAAAATATTATCAATTTATGCCCTGGACATTACGAATGACGCTGATAGTTTCAGCAATGACGATGCTTTTTTTGGTTTATCATTATCTGCGTTTTTCATGGTCGGTTAATATGACTTCTCTACAACCCCGAAAAATCTATAAAAGATCCTTCGGGTTGATAGTTATTCTGTTTTTACTTTATCCGCTTTCAGGAATCTTTTCTCACTATTTCTTAGGGGGCTTTTCGATTGATAATTTTCCACGCTGGATGATCTGGCTTTTTTGGTATGTATTTGTTTTTTCTGCAGTGATGCTTACCTGGATGATCATCATTGATTTTTCCCGGTTGCTTATCAAGTATGTTGGAAAGGTTAAAAATCGACAATTAGATACTATTTTTGGGTGGCTGACAATTGGCACGTTGGGAGCCGTTCTGATCTTTACTGCAATTGGCGTGGTATGGGATTCAAATCGAATAGTATTTGATAGGATTGAGCAGGAATCTGCTTCTTTAATTGAGCCACTCACCATCGTTCATATTACCGATCTGCATGCAGATCGATTTACCACAGAAAAAACAATGGATCGTTACATCGAAAAAGTTAATGATGAGAGTCCTGACCTGGTGATTTTTACGGGGGATTTGATCACTGCCGGGCTCGAATACGTAGATAGTGGTGCTGATGCGCTTCAAGGCATCCGGTCAACCTACGGGGTGCATGCCGTACTTGGTGACCATGATTACTGGAGTGGTGAGGAGGAAATCACACAGGCACTCAACGATCGGGGAATTAATATGCTGCGAAATGAAAACTCTTGGGTTGAACACAGAGATCAAACCATTCAGCTCACGGGGGTAACTAAATTATACAGTACGAGAGCTTCCGAACAGACATTAATAGATCTGGTCAGTGAAAGCAGGGGGGAGTCATTTCGAATTCTATTTTCACATCAGACAACAGACAGGCTTATCGCTATCGGACAGGAAACGGGTTATGATCAGCTTTTAGCCGGGCACACCCATGGAGGGCAGATTCGAATCCCGGTCTTTTTCCGGAAATTAACCGCTTCACAATTGGAAAGCCCATATGTGATTGGCCACTGGTGGTTTGATGATATGCTGATGAACATCAACAGCGGACTTGGTTACACGCTTGCTCCC
>PWFZ01000434.1 GCA_003555185.1 Balneolaceae bacterium
AGGTTTCTTGAATTTATATACGAAAGCGCCGGCAATGTAAACATGAGAAATTTGCGTTTGGATATACTGTACGTCATCCACTGAGTGTGGATAGGATTCCGGTTTTTCTAAAAAGTTTTGGAGATTAGAAACCATCGTGGTTTTCTACATTTATGTTATCTGAAAATTATTATTGTTACTGCCAACTTAATATTGGGTAGCCCGATGTCCTCCTCCAAATATCGTCCCAGTCAAACCCCGTCATATTATCCTCAGCTGCACTGCCTTTCATTTCTGAAGAGCGTAAACCTGTAGTTCCTGTGGAACTTCCACGGCCGGTTGCACCACTCACTCCGGTTGATTCTCTATCCCAATAACTTGCACTTATACTGCCTCTGTTTGACCCGATAAGTCCTCCTACATGTTTATCACCGGTTACTTGTCCGGTTGTATACGAAAATTCGATGCCACCACCCGACCGATTTTCACCAACTAATCCACCTGTTTTTTCATCCCCTGTTACACGACTGTGTGAATAGGAGTTATTAATTTCCCCGATGTTGTAACCCACAAGTCCGCCAATCCTGTCATCTTTCCCGAAAACAGATCCTTCGGAATACGAACTACTTATTTCACGATGATTCCGTCCAACCAATCCGCCAATTTCATCTTCTCCGGATACATCAGCCAAAGCGTAAGATTCTAGTATTTGTCCATGATTACGCCCGGCCAATCCACCAACTTCCTCTTCACCGTTTATTTCTCCAAGTACATAAGAATTGATTATTTGACCATTGTTATTCCCAACCAAACCTCCCACAACTTCATCTCCTGTTATCTGCGTATTTATAAGCCCGGTATTTTTTATGATGCCATTTTCTACTGAACTAAATAATCCCACATTATCCTCATCATCCCTGTCTATTGTCAGCCTTGATATTTCATACCCATTGCCATCAAATGTCCCTCTAAAGGGAGAGTCACTACCGATAGGTTTAAATCCTTTTCTGCGATTCCAGTTTGATGTCGAAACGGCATTGATGTTATTAATCTGAATAAAATGGCTGTCCAGATATTTTGGCTCGTCAATGGATTGCAATTGATCAATGGTAGAGATTCTGTATGGATCCGTCTCAGTGCCGCTTCCGCCTGAAAAATCAGAGTTTGTTGTTATAAATATAGCCGCTATGTTTTTATGAGCATCGATGGTAACTGATACCGGATTTTGATCTCCCTCAAAATCGCCCTCCCATTGCGAAAAACCCCACCCTGCGGATGCCGATGCTCTGAGTTCAATTACAGAACCATATTCATACAATCCGTCTGACATGTTTCCGGATAACAAAGTGTTATCTACAATTCCCTGCCCCTCTGCCTCTATCGTAAATCTAAAAAAGTCTTTTTCAAAAACGGCTGTAATTTCTTTTGCTTCATCAACGGTTATTTTCACAGGATTTCCTGAATGGTTTTGTGCTCCTTCCCACTCAGTAAATCGCCATCCCATAGCGGGCTCTGCCGTTAATTCCACAATTGTTCCGTGGGGATGATCAGTAGTTTTGGACTGAACTATTTTTTCGTCGACTGTTCCCTCTCCCTTAACGGTAATTGTTAAAGGATACTCCCTTTTTAAAAAAATAGCTGTTATTTCCTTATCCTCATCCATTATAACAGTTGCAGGATTACTACTGCCCGAATGATCTCCCTGCCAACTGTCAAATAACCAACCTTCGGTGGGTGTTGCAGATATTTCCACTTCACTTCCACTGGTAAACTCATCCGATTGCAATGAAACTGTACCTCCCTCATCAGGATCTACCTTAACGGTTAGCTGATAGTAAGAAGGGTTGATCATCGTAGGCGGGCTTCCCGGTCCACAGGCATTGATAATGAGTAGTAACAGAATAATAGTAACTGAATAGTAAACCTTCGCCATAATACAGTTCATTTATTCGAAAGAATTGAATTAAGCGAACCACTTTTATTTTCCATAAATCTCTCTTGAGTGGCAGCCCTCTCTTATACTTAGAAATAAACCATACCGCTGATAAGTACTCTTACATTAAGCCGACGAAATCTTATATAAATACGGGGTTACTCCTTAAAACCTTTAAAAGCCGTCTGCTCAGAAAGGTGTAAAATTTGACAGTCGGAAAGAAAACACCTCTTTAATAGTCTTAAAAAGGCAAAAATCAAGTAGGGTTCAGGCAAGAAGAATACAAATCATTTTGATTTTTGTATAACGCATGACGCATCTAAGTTTGTCAAATTTCCATCGTAGAAAACGTATTCATTGAGAATTTAAATTTTTAAAGAGATTAATTATGGCTGACTTAAGAATAAAAGGAAACTGGAATGAAATTAAAGGTAAGCTGAAGAAAAAGTATGGAGATCTTTCTGATGATGACCTTACCTATGCAGATGGTAAAGAGGATGAACTTTTAGGAAAACTCCAAAAGAAAACTGGTAAAACAAAGGCAGAATTGTCTAAAGAGATCAACAACATGACCAGTTAATCAATCAGTAAAAACAAATCAAACAAATCAAAAAAACTTTTGAATTATGGTTCATACAATTTTAAACAGAACAAGTATAGTACTCTTCTTTTTAGCTGCGCCATTAATCTTTGTTCAATGCAACGATCGGCCTCAAGACAGAGGTCAGGCTTTTGAAGATGATGATGTACACACTGAAACTACGTTTGAAGATGAACGCGATCAATTAGTCAGCAATCTTGAAG
>PWFZ01000356.1 GCA_003555185.1 Balneolaceae bacterium
AACAGCTTTGGCAACTTTCTTGTCGTATCCCTTCTCCACAGCCTGACGCGTAAACTTCTCCTCTTCAGGCGGAAGCAGTTCAGGCTTTTTCTTACCCATAATCCGGCGAAGAACATCTGCTTCTCCAAGCGAATATCCACCCATTTTCTGGGCCACCATCATGATCTGCTCCTGATAGATCATAATTCCATAGGTGGGCTCGAGCAGCTCTTTGAGGTCATCATGATCATACTCAACCACTTCCTCACCATGTTTTCGCTTGATGTAATCGGGAATAAACTGCATTGGCCCCGGTCGGTAGAGCGCATTCATGGCAATCAAATCGTTGATTGTGCTCGGCTTAAGATGACGAAGATGTTTCCGCATTCCATCCGATTCAAACTGAAAAATCCCCACTGTCAGTCCCTTCTTAAAAAACTCATACGCCTGTTCATCACCCAGGGGAATATCATCCAAATGATATTCCTTACCTTGATTTTCCTTCACAAACTGAATAGCCGTTTTCAGGATTGATAATGTTTTCAATCCCAAAAAATCCATTTTCAGCATTCCGGCATCTTCAATCACTTTGCCATCGAACTGCGTCACATAAAGTTCGGCGTCCTTAGCCGTGCTGATGGGAATGTAGTTGGTCAGTTTATCCGGGGCGATAATAACACCGGCGGCGTGAATCCCCGTGTTCCGCACCGACCCTTCCAGCGTTTCTGCCATTTTCAGGGTTTGGCCTTCCAGATCATCCTTCTTTTTGATCTGTTGCAGCTCTTTAACTTCACTGATGGCATCAGCTAGCGAAATCCCGATCGTTTCCGGGATCAGTTTCGCAATTCGATCAGCATCTGAAAGTGGCAAATTCAGCACACGGGCAACATCCCGTACCGACGATCTCGCTGCCATGGAACCAAACGTGATAATATGCGCAACCTGACTTTTGCCATATTTATCAACCACATAATCTATTACGCGCTGACGTCCATCATCATCAAAATCGATATCAATATCCGGCATCGATACACGCTCGGGATTCAAAAACCGCTCAAAAAGCAGATCGTATTTCAGCGGATCGATATTCGTAATTCTCGTACAAAAAGCTACCACTGATCCCGCTGCCGACCCCCGGCCCGGCCCAACATAAACGCCCATATTCCTCGCTGCAGAAATAAAATCCTGAACAATCAGAAAGTACCCGGCAAAACCCATCGTTTTGATGATATTCAGCTCATGGTCTATTCGCTCAAGAATCTCATTGGTGATTTCGCCATAATGGTTTTTTGCACCTTCAATAGTCAAATGACGCAAGTAATCATCTTCCGTTTCAAATCCATCAGGCAGAGCATAGTTTGGGAGAATCACATCCCGCTCCAGTTTGATTGGCTCAATTTTATCAACAATTTCCTGTGTGTTGGAGATGGCTTCAGGCACATCCGCAAACAGGGCTTTCATCTCATCCTGTGTTTTGAAATAAAACTCATCATTCGGAAATCCAAACCGGTAGCCCCGGCCGCGACCGATGGGAGTGTCCATCAACTCACCGTTATCGATACACAGAAGAGCATCATGCGCCTTCGCATCCGCTTTTTCCATGTAATAAACATCATTGCTGGCAATGACTTTTATGCCGTGCTTTTCCGCAAACTTCAGCAGCACATTATTAACCCTCTCCTCCTCTTCGAGGCCATGACGAATCAGCTCGATGTAAAAATCATCCCCAAACAGGTTATGCCACCATACCAATGCTTCTTCTGCAAACTCTTCGCCACGGTTCAAAATCATATCGGGTACTTCCCCTCCCAAACCGCCGGTGGTTGCGATCAACCCTTCTTTATATTTCTCAACAAGTTCGCGGTCTATTCGCGGAAACTTGTAATAATAACCTTCAATAAAGCCGAGTGAACAGAGCTCAGCCAGATTTTCATATCCCTTTCTGTTTTTTGATAGAAAAACCTGCCTGTATCGTTTGTCCTTATTGTCTTTGGTAAATTTTTTCTTTAACCGGTCTTCCACGAAATAGCACTCACAACCGATAATTGGTTTTATTCCGGCATTGTGTGCCGCTTGAACAAAACTGAACGTCCCGTACATATTTCCGAGATCGGTAAGCGCAACGGCCGGCATCCCATCTTTTTTCGCTTTTTGAACCAACTCTTTAATGCCGGCAGCCGCCTGCAGTACGGAATATTTTGAGTGCGTGTGAAGATGCGTAAATGTGGAATCTATTTTTGCTTTGACAGCCTCTTTTGGCAAATCAATGGTGGCCGCTTTCTCTTTGCTTTCACCATCCACACCCCTGCTTTTCAACTCATCAACCTTGGGCATGTAATGACCCTGATCGATCCACTCTTTGGGTGGTTTTGTATTCAGTTCCAAATCCTGAGGAAGCTGCGGATGAATTACACCTCGCCGAACCAGTTCTAAAAATGCACGGGCTGTGGCATCGACATCGGCCGCAGCATTGTGTGCTTCTTCAAATCCAATTTCAAATAATTTATGATGAAGCTCAGCCAGAGTTGGCCACTTAAAACGGCCGCGTCCACCCGGAAGTGCGCAATATTCTGTTGACTCATCTTTGGTATCAATTGCAGCTTTTTCATCCAGCGGATTTCCCCGCTCCATCCTCAAATATTCCGACCCCATTATGTTAAGATCGAACTCCAGATTGTGCCCTACCACAAATGTTGTGCGACTAATATCTTTCGCAAACGCATTCATCACCTC
>PWFZ01000137.1 GCA_003555185.1 Balneolaceae bacterium
AATGATGGATGTGGGGTGAAAGTGAAAAGGTCCCCCTTTGAAGGGGGTAGTTTCCCCTTGAGGGGAGTACTCACGCGTGCAGTTCGCGTGAGGGAGGGGTGTAATCGTGAGGCTGTCGAGTCTTGGTTTGGATTGTATCAGATCAACGCCCATTAACACCCCTCAGATAAAGCCGGGAACACCCGGTTTTATCATCTCCCCTCGAGGGGAGATATATTTGTCCTGAACAAATTACTTAAACTAAATAAAATGAAATTACTACTACACATAGCACAAAACGAATGGAAATCACTGATCCGCGGAAAGTGGGTAATCGGGTATGGATTGATTTTCTTACTGCTAACCGATACGCTGCTTCGTTTTGGCGGTGGCGGGCCTGAAGTTCTGCTCAGCATCTCGAACGTAATGCTGCTGTTTATTCCGCTGGTCGGGATGATTTACGGAATTCTGTATATCTACCAGTCACGCGAATTTGTGGAACTATTGTTAACGCAGCCGATCGACAGAAAGACACTTTATTGGGGATTATTCAGTGGAATTTCGATTCCCCTGATGTTGGCTTTTATCATTGGGTCGATCCTGCCCCTTAGCTGGCACGCAATTCTATTGCAAGATCCGGTTGCAGCAGCAATGGTACTTGGCCTTGGCGGAGTCTTAACCCTCATATTTGTAGCACTCGGTTTTGTACTTGGTCTGGCTTTCTATGATGATCGCATCAAAGGGTTTGGCTTCACCATCGTCATATGGTTATTTATGGCCATTTTATACGATGGGTTAATACTAATGGCTCTTTTCGCGTTCGGCGACTATCCACTCGAACAGTTTGTAATCGCTGCCGTTATGCTCAACCCTATCGACCTTGCACGAATAATGGTACTCCTTGAATTCGATATATCGGCACTTATGGGCTACACCGGTGCCGTTTTCAATCGATTTTTCGGCTCACACATGGGCATCATAACCGCAAGCGGAATGCTCGCCGTCTGGCTGGCTGTCCCCGCATGGTTTGGAATGCGGGTTTTTAATAAGAAGGATTTTTAAGATCTCCCCTTGAGGGGAGATCTTAAGTTCAGTCCCCCTTCGAAGGGGGCAGATCCGCATAAGCGGATCTGGGGATGACCGGTAAAGGCAACTACCCTGTAATTAATTTAGAACCGTAACAACGCTCAATAACACCCCTCAGATAAAGCCGGGAACACCCGACTTTATCATCTCCCCTCCCCGAGGTGTCGGGACTCAAGCGCGAGGGGAGATCTTAAGTTCAACATCATTTGATAAATCAATGACCCTTAAAGACAAAAAACATATCCGAATCTGGTACTGGAGTGGTGCTATTCTGGTATTTCTGATACTCGTCATTGGCGGTATCACGCGGCTCACCGGTTCCGGGTTATCTATGACCGACTGGAAGCCTATTATGGGGGCCATCCCGCCGCTTTCCGAAGCAGACTGGGAAACAGCATTTGATCAGTACAAACAGTTTCCGGAGTACCAGCAATTAAACCGGGGGATGAGCCTTTCGGACTTTCAGTTTATCTTTTTTTGGGAATACCTGCATCGAATGATCGGACGATTGATCGGTTTTGTATTCATCATTCCGTTCGGCTGGTTCCTGGTTAAAAAGAAGTTTGATTCAACCCAATTGAAACGGGCATTGATCCTGCTCACGCTCGGAGCTGCACAAGGTTTGATGGGTTGGTATATGGTTCAAAGCGGACTGATCGATATTCCGCACGTCAGCCATTACAGGCTGGCTGCTCACCTGTCTCTCGCCTTCGTTATTTTTGGCTGCTGCGTTTGGTTCGCCCTTGATCTGAAGCCAAAAAGACGTTTGAAAATTCCCGGCCGCTCAGAGCTTCAACGTTGGCTTTGGATATTTTTATTCCTTCTCTCCATACAAATTATTTGGGGTGCTTTTGTTGCGGGCCTGAACGCAGGATATATCTACAATACATTTCCTAAAATGAATGAGTTTTGGTTTCCGCCTCAACTTTGGATGCTGGAACCATCAGTGGTAAACTTCTTTGAAAATATGGTGACAGTACAATGGATTCATCGTGTTTTAGCAACCCTGCTTGGTATTATGGCGATCGGTATGTGGGTTCGGTCGCATCAGTTAAAAACTAAATTAACTGTCAAAATATGGGTATTGAGCATATTAGCCGTTGTATTAATTCAATACCTAATAGGAGTTTTCACATTATTATACCACGTTCCAATTGGGCTGGGAGTTTTACATCAGGCCGTGGCGATGATACTTTTTGGAGTTGTGATCGGGGCGATTCATTATTTATCGAAACAACGACAGGGTGTGAGTATCTCTCCGCCAGCTGGCTGAGAGTACTCACGCGTGCAGTTCGCGTGAGGGAGGGGTGTAATCATGAGGTTTGCAGACTTGGATTTAGATCATAGTCTTAACAACGCCCATCAACACCCCTCAGATAAAGCCGGAACATCCGACTTTATCATCTCCCCTGAAGGGGAGATCTTAAGTTCAGTCCCCCTTTGAAGGGGGCAGATCCGCGTAAGCGGATCGGGGGATGACCGTATGGTGACATCACCCTGTATCTATTTTCTAAACATAACAACGACAGGAGAATCATCCCCCAGTGTAAGCACGTAAATTAGCTTAAATAATTTAGACATTAAATCCCTCTCTATTTGATAGAGAGGGACATAGGGTGAGTCAGAAAAGAACCACCCCCG
>PWFZ01000042.1 GCA_003555185.1 Balneolaceae bacterium
CTCTTTCATATAAAAATAATCGTACGGCGGATCAGCAAAAATAAAATCAAATGTTTGGTCAGGGCGCTCAAGATACTCTTCTGCTGCTATAATGCGGGTAGAGATTTTTTCCTCTATGCCGAAAGATGCAGCTAGTTTCTTGATGTGGTTTATATGATCGGTTTCTCGGTCAACAAAACAGACATGCGCAGCACCTCGGGAAATCGCTTCAAATCCAAGATTTCCACTGCCGGCAAACAGATCCAGAACGCGCGTGGAATCAAAATAGCGGCGGGCGGCTATTGTGGAGAAAATACCCTCTTTTGTGCGATCTGAGGTAGGACGCAACAGATCTGTTTTTGGTGCCGGGATTTTTCTCCCCTTAAGCGTTCCTGTTATAATTCTCATGATTCTTCCCAGTTAATTCATTCTCGTAATTAAGACTCAATAATATAGCAGGAAATGCACGCTCAAGCCGGAAACCATACGTTTTTTCCGGGGCAGTGACATGCATCTTATCCAGGCTGTTCATAATCAGATGATCACCCGTATCATCCCAAAAGAGAACAAGAGTCTCTTGGAATTCCGGAGCATTATAACCGAAAAAGTAGATTTGTTCATGAATTCCGCGCATCCATGGCTGCCTGCTGCTAAATAATTTCCAAAGATAAGTCAGGTCATCAATATGATCGAACTGGATAAGGGTTGTTCCTCTTAGTTTGCCCAGCAAAAAAGACGCAACAGATAAAAAAGACCTTCCGCAGTGTAAAGTGAGAAAAGATCCGTTAATATTTGTGTGATGTTGCCATTCGTTACCGAGTTCGAAGTCGGATACATATTCTGTGTGCTGAATGTTTCCCAGCAGCTGGCGAAATCCCTTCAATGTGCTGGACTTTCGGATTAACAGTAATCGATGGTCCACGTTGCTTAAAGAGTACCAGGTTACTTCGAGCTTATTTCGATCTACGTAAGGAATCAATGTTCGAATGTGTGATTCTCTTTCGCCTGTATCATCATAAACAGAACGCGGCAAAATGGTGCGGCATTCTTTTGTGGCAGGCGAAAGGATCCTGACAGACTGGCAATTAAAGCGTTCTTTTATATTGTTAATGGAGTTTTTAATGCCAGAAAAAGACTTGCCCTCACCTTTTACAACTGCTTGTTGCACATCAAAATTAAAATCAAACGCACCAATGTGCTGAACAGCAGAGGTGTTGCCCGGTCTGTTTACCGAATAGAAAAGCTGATTTTCGGAATAACAGATTCCAAGACAAACACCCTCATCGGTCATTTTTAATTCCAGTTTGGTGCATTAAGTCTGGTGGTGCGTTCGAGGTCACCAATTCTGTCATCAGTGCCCGGATTTTCGAGCAGGTAGAGTCGCGGGCGCACGGTGTCGTTAAGAGTGTATTCAAACCGATTGTGCGGTGGCCTGGGGCTGTAGACTACAGAATCCGGACTATAGGTAGACGGGGGCCTGAACGCAAAAAGCTCTGGTCCTCTGGCTATCATCAGAGAATCTTCCTGCAGAAATGCTACGAGACTGTCTAACCCGCCTTCGGTAGGTGGAAAATTACCACGACGATTCCGGTATTGAACAAGCGCGTCGCGAGTAACTTCCATTCTATGGCGTTCTCGCTCAACCATCTGACGCTCATCCAAAACCGCCTGATATGGATCAACAAGTGATCTGTAGAGAAAATAGCTCATTCCAATAATGATGACACCGAGAAGTATTGTTAGCAGCTGGTTACGCTTATCTATATCCATGAGATGGTTTATTACGTTTACACAGTTTGTGAAAATAAAGAAGAAAATAAATGCAGGTTGCATTACATGCAACTTTCTGAAAGATAACAGGCAAAAAATAAATAAAAAGATAAAACTTCTTGTTATTCATCTGTTCGAATGAGGTGTCAGATAAAGAAACTGTTCTTTTAAAGGTGATTTTAGGCCTCTGCGCTGAAAAGGAGGAAAATTTTCGGCAGGAAGTAAGTTCTCTTCAAGTGTTTGAATATTATAATGATTAGAAAAAAAACTCATAATTTCTGATTTCTTAATGCTAAACGGAGGACCCGGCATCTGATTCTGTGCGTAGATGAAGTGGTGCAGCAAGATGGACGCCGTACTTCCAGCAAGTTTTAAAATAGTTTTTACATAACGCTCTCGCATGTGGGGCGGCAGTGCTGTAAGCGCTGCCTTATCATAAATCAAATCTAACTGCGGGCATTTGTTCGCCGGAAATTTTAAAAAATCTCCCTGCCAGATTTGAAGCCTGCCTGATTTACGGATGATAAAGTCTCCATACGTTTCCGTGTCGAACGTTCTGTTATGTTCATCAAAAAAATCGAGAATCGCTTTTTCAGAGATTTCTATACCAAGCACGTTTGCGCCAAATTGCTCTAACTGAACTAAATCAACACTTTTCCCACATAACGGCACCAAAACAGTTGGATTAGCTGAAAGCCCAAGTTGGTTCCAGTAGGTTTTTAAAGCGGGATAACCCTCTGCCATATGAAAACCTGTTTTCTCTTTTCTCCACCGGCTTTCCCAGTAACTCAGTTCCATTATTCACCTCGGGTTTTAATGATGTAGATAATACGGTATTTTCAACGGTTTTAATGATTCTATTATGAATAGAAATTTCTATAAGGATACACTAAAACCAATTCTTGAATAGAAAAATACTAAACCTGGCCGTACCCAATGTAATCAGCAATCTGTC
>PWFZ01000177.1 GCA_003555185.1 Balneolaceae bacterium
ATCTCGTATCGGTGTACGCGAATTCCCCAAAGGCGTTCCACATCACCCAATACCTTAACCACTTCCTTGCTCATTTTTGCGCGTTCTTCGAACGTTTCATCCAAATCGAGCAGGCCAATCACAGATCGGGTAGTTGTTTGTGCAAGCTGAACGGCTGCGTACCGGTAATTGGTAATTCCGTAACTGGCGTTTACAGGATCTACCACACTCAGGTAAAGAACTCCATCCACTTCTACTTTCACATTATCCTTGGTGAAACATTCCTGTGGCTCTACCTCGATGGTTTCCTCACGTAAATCCTGTTTGTATACAACCTGATCGAAAAATGGAATCAGGGCATGAAACCCGGGGCCCAGTGTTTTATGATAGTTTCCAAGCCGCTCCACTATATGCGCATACTGGTTTGGAACCATTCGAATGGCCTGTAGAAATTTAAAGGTGAGATAAACGGCGAATAGGGCCAGTAGTATCTGGCTGATTAGTTCAAATGCTTCCATGGTTATGATCCCTTTTGGTTAGATTTCTTTGTGTTCTCATCTCTGGTGTGGTTGCTGATGGTAGAAACGCCCTCAAAAAAGGTTTTCAAGTTAGCGGTCTCTGTAGGCAGTACCGATACATTGGTGGTTTTAATAATTTCACCAAACTGCTTTATATACTGCTCAACCAGCTTCGACTTTACTGCAACACCTCCTCCGGGTCGTTCAATGGCTTTTGCAACTCGTTCAACACCTTTGGCGGTGGCAATAGCTACCAGTTGAATTTCCTGTGCCCGCCCCTTCGCTTCGTTGATTCGTTTTTGCCGCTGTGCTTCAGATATTAATACCTGGCTCTGCTGTTCCCCTTTCGATTCGTTAATCCGTGATTCCCGAAACCCTTCAGAGTTGGTAATGTCGGCTCGTTTTATACGCTCGGCTTCCATCTGCTTCTCCATGGTATCCACAATTTCATTGGAGGGTCGAATGTTCTTGATCTCATACCGGGTCACTTTAATTCCCCAGGGATCGGCAGCTTTGTCAATTTCATGGACGATATTTTCGTTCATTTTTTCGCGTTCCGAAAATGTGTCATCAAGAGAAATTCTACCAACCTCACTTCTCATGGTGGTTTGAGCAAGGTTTACGGCAGCGGCCACATAATCAGATATGCCGTAACTCGCTTTGTAGGAGTCCATTACTTTTACGTAAATGAGCCCATCAACCGAAACCTCAATATTGTCGTTGGTGATACACGTTTGGCTGGGTACATCCAGCACCTGTTCGCGCATTTCCTGATGATAGGCTGCACGGTCTACAAACGGAATCATAAAATGAAAGCCGGGTTTGAGAGTCTTCTTGAACTTTCCAAGCCGCTCCTGAATAACTTCTTCGCGCATCTCAACAATAATGAACAGCCGGGTTATAATTACATATAGAACGGCAATAAAGATGAGTAGTGTTGTCCACATATTAGTTTCTATTTGGTTGTTTAAGTTGGTCTTTTGGAGGGTCTATCACGCCCATCGATTCTACAATCCATGTTGTGTTTTCCCGGTATCGAATTCGAGCTTTCTGCCCCTTCTTTATGGTTCCTTCAAGTGAACGGGCTTGCCAGGAGGTGCCATCAAACAGAATTCTGCCGCTGTTATCTTTATCATTGATGGGTTTTGTGACCTCAACAATTTGGTCCATCGCTTCATAATCTTCATCAGCATATTTAAAAAAACTTTCAGCTTTTAAATACTTTTTAATAAATGGCCTGATGGCAATGGTAAGGCCAACAGATAATAACAGCCACGCGGTGACAGATAGAGTGGGGTCTGTGAGGATCCCGAAAAAACGAAGAATGCCAATGGTTAATCCACTGAAGCCTAAAAACAAGGCTAAGCCGCTGGGAATCAAAAATTCCAGAAGCATCAGAAGAATTCCTCCAATAAGAAAAACCCAGGTTAGTGTTTCAATGTCCATAGCACTTAGTAAAATAAATGATGTTATTTTGGTTAGATAACGTTTTGTACGGAGAAAAACTCAATTAGTTATTCTTTTTTTTGTGAATTCTTATTGCGGGTAGAACTCATGAAACGAGGGGTTCTTCGAATTCATTCGTTGCATGTGATCATCGAGATTTATTTATACATAAACTCGTCACATTGAGCGCAATGAGAAGCGGAGCGACGAATGAAGTCGAAATGTCTCACTCGGAACTATATTCAACTTTATGCATTAGGATCCTTCGACTTTGGCTCGTAAAAAGCACTCACCTGCGCTCAGGATGACGATATTCAACTTTTAAGCGTTTTCCGTAATCATTTTCGCACATTTTATCCCGTCCATTGCGGCAGATACAATTCCACCTGAGTAGCCCGCTCCTTCACCGCATGGATAGAGTCCTTTAATTCGCACATGTTGTAATGTTTTGTAGTCTCGTGGAATACTTACGGGTGAAGATGTTCGGGATTCGGGGGCATGGACGACGGCCTCATTGGTCAGATATCCTCGCATGGATTTGTTAAACTCTCGGAACCCGTTTTGCAAGGACTGATGGATGAAGTCGGGCAGTACGGATTTAAGATCAACGCTGGTAATGCCCGGTGAGTAAGAAGTGTTTGGCAGATCACTGGAAATTCGTCCCTCAACAAAATCTACCAGACGCTGGGCGGGCGCGGTTTGCGTTTTCCCTCCTTCAACCCACGCTTTTTGCTCGATACTTTTTTGGAACTCCAT
>PWFZ01000227.1 GCA_003555185.1 Balneolaceae bacterium
AGTTAGTTATTCGTCGTAAGATAATTTTAGCATAACAATAATTTATTCACGAAAACAAATACGGTCTATGGTTCGTGGAGGCGAACAGTATCTTGAGAATCTTCTATGGATAATGGGTTCAACCTCAGGAATTCCAAAATGAGTTAACCCATGCGTTGTTCTTGTTGCGAAGGTGTATTTCGCGCGTTACATCATCGGTCGCCGCGGCTGGGGCGTTTTTGCTTCCACAAAAGGAAGCAAGTGCTCAACAGTGGAAAATTTATTTACATCGTTCTCATCTTATAACCCTTCATAAATATCTTTTCTGTGGCCAATGCGAATAACCAATATCAGTAACTGTTCATCTTTAATTTGATAGACAATTCGATAATCGTTAACCCGTATACGCCAAAGACTCTCAGCACCCTTTAGTTTTTTACATCCATTAGGCTGGGGATTATCTGATAGCTGGTCGATGGTGTTAATAAGGTTGGATTTGTAAGGGTCGGGTATTTTTTTGAGGGCTTTTTGAGCTTTGCGCTCAATTTGTAGCTTCCAACTCATTTTTTTCAGGAAAGTTCACGTTTGGCCTGCTCCCAAGAGATGAATTTACTTTGGGGATCGGAAAGTATCCGTTTCGCTTCTGATATGTCTTTCTCGTCTTCAAGAGCCTGTAATGCCTCAAGGTCTTGAATAGATACAACAGCAGCAACGGCTTTCCCTTTTCTGGTTACAACTATACGTTGCCCGCCAAAACCGGTTTCATTCAGTATTTCAGAAAAAGAACTTCTGGCTTTTGCGCTATTTACTGTTTTTACGTCCATATCTTTAATGGTTTTTTCAGGGTTTGCGTACATAATGTACATAATGTACATAATGTACGCTCAAAGTTAAAACTTATTACTTAAGTGATACTTTTTAAGACTTCATCAACCTTCTCAATTTCACTCCCGATAAGATAAGTCCACCTCAAAATGCATGAGGCGTTTACTGTGATGGCCAACATTTTCTTCTGAATTTATATTGGGGGTATCCATGTTTGATACATCACAGTTCACATCTTCATCTAAATATTCGCTGATCGTTTTGGAAATCAGAGTTTCAAGCTGATCTTTTGAAAGTGTCTTTAATTGGTTGCTCATAGTAGTGACATGAAATAAGAAATTTCAGATTTATATGTTTTCAATAAAGCTGCAGAAGCTAAATCTGTTAGCTCTTTACCGTTTCCGGTTCTTTAAAGCCTGATGGTGATCGGGAGTGATATAATTCTTTAACATCCGATTCGCTCGGCCCTACCTTCTCCCGGTGTCTGTTTTTTGAAGGAGGTACTTCCCACCCCATTTCTCCAATAATCGATTTTGGAATATTTATATAAACAGTAGGCCCGCTTCGTTTAACTATAGCATCCAGAGGTACATAAGTATCTGTTGCAAAAATTAATCCACGGGGGACAAAAGCAAACCCCATTGTTTCATCATTTGTTTGTTCAATTTTTTCAATCCTTCCTATTTCTCCATTATCGGACCCTTTGATCGTATCACCCGGTTCTACATCAATATCTCCTTCCAGAAATGTGTCAACTGCTGTTAAAAACTCATCCACAGTAATCACAGCATTGGAAATTAAGGGGTAATTAAAGCGAATTGAGGCTTCGTACTCCGGAATACTTGAAGCACCAATGGCATTGGAAAGAAACGTTACATCATAACCGTCCTCCATGGCATGTCGACCGGTTGATTCACAACATAAGTTTGCAGACATTCCCGCAATAACAAGGTGGGTGATGTTCATTCTTTTAAGATGCTTCGGAAGATCAGTGGTGAAAACATCACAGCTTTTATGGGGTTCAAGTACAATGTCGTTCGCACGTGGCTTAAGGTCCGGGTGAAAATCTGCTCCCCAACTATCAGCCAAAAACATTTTTCGCTCAAACATCAGGCGGTTAATACCACTTCTTCTTTGTAGCTGTTCATCTTCGT
Source organism: Balneolaceae bacterium (assembly GCA_003555185.1). Lineage (GTDB taxonomy): Bacteria > Bacteroidota > Rhodothermia > Balneolales > Balneolaceae > SW132. The sequence continues at coordinate 1,959 of PWFZ01000227.1, forward strand.
AATCTTTTTCAGTGTAAGCCATAGGACCAAAAAGAATTGGGATATCTCGCAGTCGAGCTCCCTCGATTGCTTTTTTTATGTTACTGACTACATCATTCATTTTAATAGTTTTACTTGTCAGGTCCCATCCGGCTCCGCCTTCAGAGAGAAAATCATTTACCGGATCAATCACTAATAATGCAGTGTGATCAGGTGAGAATGAAGTCAGGCTCTCTTTTTTTGGAAGGTAAGTTGCTCTTTCAGAATCTGATTTTGTATAAGACATTATTTCCTCTCATCATTAAGTTGATTATTGAGCTTTATAACATTCTCCTCCAAACAAAATTATTAAAAACTAAAAATTTGCAACAAATAATTAGTCGTATTTTCGCATGAATCACGCTTTTATGTATTTAACTGAGTTAAATTTGAAGCTCCCCTGCATACACCTTACCTTATAGTCTACCTTTAAGGAACCTCAGAATTATTTACGGTAAAAAAGCTACAGAAAATTATTCAAGCCCATCCAGCTCTTCTCCATCAATTCAATTGATGATAAATGCATCCTATTGATCTGACCATCTTTGTTGTATACGTTTTGGGTCTGCTTGCCTTTGGGTACTTCTTTTTTAGAAAGAACGAAACCGGCGACGACTACTATGTAGGCGGAAGAAAAATGAACAGCTATCACATTGGACTCTCTGTGGTGGCAACGGATGTGGGTGGCGGGTTTTCGATCGGGCTCGGTGGTTTGGG
>PWFZ01000038.1 GCA_003555185.1 Balneolaceae bacterium
ACCCGACTTACGCGATAATGTGGCCCCCGGTGAATCTCCATTTCAATTTGACGATCAGGGAGAACTATTGCTTGAGCCTTTCTTTGATGCACAGAAATGGTTTGGCACTCCACAAATCACTCTTACGTTTGGGAGGCTTTGGTAACCTGCTCTAATTGTTTAAGCCACTCTTTTGGGTTCGAGAGATCATCAAGTACATAATCAGGATCGTGTTTTTGAAGTTCTTCTCTGGTAAAGCCACCGGTAGTTACGGCGATAACACGTGCCCCGAAATACTTTGCGCATAAAATATCTTTCGGTGTATCTCCAATAATAACATACTGATCAGCTTGTGGAGAGAGCCCGTGAACAGTTTTAAAGTTGTTGTGTGCAGACTCGGGTAAAAAATTTCGATTGGCATGCATACAACCAAACCCGCCAAAGGAAAACATGTCGTCCAGCCCTACCGCGTTTACTTTAGCAAATGCCACTTCGCGAAAATTTCCTGTGCAAAGACCGACATGGAAACCCGCATCTTTAGCAATATGAACGGATTCTATAGCTTCATCAAACCGCTCCACTCTGTCAGCAGAAAGTTGTTCGACCATTGTTTTTACATACTTACTTTTTAGCACGTTAAATAGTTCATCAGGCGATGGGTGTCCTTCTATCAGTTCCATAAAAATACCCCGATCGGTTCGTCCTGCAAAAGATCTGTTCATAGATTCCGGTTTGCTTACTCCCATTTCTGAAAGGTGCTGGGCAATGAGCGGTCTAAGAAAAGTGCTGTGTACCTGAAGCAGGGTTCCGTCGATGTCGTAGAGCAAAATTGGTTTCATTGGCTTTTTCTTTCTCTAAACGGGATTTAACATTACATTGTATGTATAAAATAACCAAACAAAATAATACAACTATGAGTTTAATTGAAGACATTGTTGCGCGACAAATTTTGGATTCACGAGGAAACCCTACTGTAGAGGTCGACGTTCTGTTGTCGAACGGAATTGTAGGGCGGGCTGCGGTGCCATCAGGTGCATCCACCGGAGAGTTTGAAGCTGTAGAACTACGGGACGGAGATGAGGATTATTTTTTAGGTAAAAGCGTGATTAAGGCGATCGAAAATGTAAACGGTCCGATTGCGGATGAACTGGTTGGATACCCAGTAAGTTTACAAACTGAAATTGATCAGACTTTAATTGACCTGGATGGGACTCCAAATAAGGCTAAGCTTGGTGCTAATGCATTATTGGGGGTTTCGATGGCGGTTGCCAAAGGCGCTGCACAAACGATGGGGCTTCCACTTTGGCGATACCTCGGCGGTGTGAATGCAAAAGTGCTTCCACTACCGATGATGAATATTATTAACGGTGGATCGCATGCGGATAACAATGTAGACCCGCAGGAATTTATGATTATGCCTGCCGGAGCGGAATCATTCAGCCACTCCATACAGATGGGTGCTGAGATTTTTCACAATCTGAAAAAAGTACTCTCATCAAAAGGGTATAATACCTCTGTGGGTGATGAAGGTGGATTTGCTCCAGATCTAAAATCAAATGAAGAGGCGATAGAAGTTATTTTGACAGCCATAGAAAAAGCCGGATACACACCGGGTGATGAAGTACTGATTGCTCTGGATCCTGCAAGTTCTGAATTCTACAACTCCGAGAAGAAAGTGTATGAATTTAAGTGGAGTGACGGTTCTGTTCGTGATGCAGATGAAATGGTTGAGTACTGGGCGAACTGGGTAGAGAAATATCCAATTATATCTATCGAGGATGGAATGTATGAAGACGACTGGAAGGGATGGAAGACGATGACGGACGCACTCGGTGATAAAGTGCAGTTAGTAGGTGATGACCTTTTTGTGACAAATACAGAACGACTTGCCCGCGGAATTAAAGAAGGTGTGGCTAACTCCATTCTGATTAAGGTGAATCAAATCGGTACACTTACCGAAACGCTTGATGCCATTGAAATGGCTCATAAAAATGGTTATACATCTGTGATTTCTCATCGCTCAGGTGAAACAGAAGATACTACTATCGCCGACCTTGCGGTTGCCACAAATGCAGGTCAGATTAAAACGGGTTCTATGAGCCGAACCGATCGAATTGCAAAATACAATCAGCTGCTTCGAATTGAAGAAGAACTGGCTGATTCCGCGATCTTTCTGGGCGGAGATGTATTTGGACTCTAATTCTATAAAGAAGTGAATTCAGGGCAAAATGTGCATGTGAAATCGAACCCGGTTTTACTTGCACCTTGTCCAATCTCTGCATCCCTTTAACTATGAGGATTAACCGACTAAAGCTTACGTATTTCCGAAATCACGAGAGTACCGAGGTGCAGTTCGCACCACACCTGAATCTGATTACAGGATCTAATGGGGCGGGAAAAACCAATCTGATTGATGCGATTCACTATCTCTGTATGAGCCGGAGTTTTGTGGCATCAAGCGATCGTTATGTGGCGCATAACGATGAGAAGTATTTTATGGTTGAGGGTGATTTTGCCGGAGAAGTACGATCATCATTTAAAGTAAGCTGCAGCTATTCACGTGGCGAAGGAAAAGGGATTTTTGTAAATGATAGTCCGCTTGACCGATTATCAGACCTGATTGGGATGGTTCCTGTTGTTGTGCTCAGCCCTGAGGATTTGAAACTAACGAGTGAAGGTCCGGCAGAACGCCGATCATTTATAGACAGTATGATCAGTCAGATTTCACCAAAATATCTGCGGGACTTAATTGACTACAGGCGAATACGAAAACAGCGCAATAAACTTTTACAGGAATATCGCGGGCCGCAATCCACATTAAGGACGTATTTGGAGCCATGGGATTTACAACTGGTGGGAACGGGATCAAGGCTTATTGTAAAAAGGGCTGAAGTTCTTGAGCGGTTTACGGGGTATTTATCACTGCAGTATCAAACAATATCAGGGCTGAACTTAAAACCATCGCTGGAGTATCAAACCATTGTAAAGGAGTTGAATGGTCTGGATGAGATTAAAAAAGTTTATCAGGAAAAACTGGCAGAAAACTTTGAAAAAGAAGTAGAACGTGAGCAGACAATAATTGGTCCGCACAGAGATGAAGTAGTTTTTTATCTTGGGGATATGGAGTTGCGAAATTATGGGTCACAGGGTCAGCACCGACTTTTTTCAATGGCTTTGAAAATGGCACAGCTTTTCTATTATTCAGATGAGCTGGATGATCTCCCTATAATGTTGCTGGATGATGTTTTCGGGAATTTAGATCAGGAAAAAACGAATATAATTACTGAAACACTGACGAAACACAGCGGGCAAGCGTTTATCACATCCGCTTCCGAACGTGCATTTAAAAAATCTCAGTTTGATGGCAGCGAGAAAAACTCGTGGTTTGATGTAAGTGATGGAGTTGTAACAAAAAAATATTGATATGGGATTTGGAAATAAACCACAGGCACTGGATAGTTTATTGAAGGAGTTTTTGAAAAAAATTCCTCACCGTACAGAACTTAAACGTGGAATGATTCTCCATGCATGGCCGGAGGTAGTTGGTGATCGGATCGCATCCGTATCAAAAAATGTACATTTCGAAGGGAGCCGTCTAGTAGTAGAAGTAGAAAATGCGGCCTGGCGCCATGAACTTCATACGAATCGATTCTCTATCGCCAAGCGTCTGAATGACAAGGTGGACGCAAAAATTGTAAAAGAAATTGTTGTCAGAGGTTGAAATAATTGATCATATTTAGCGCATGAGCCTTTTAGATAAAATTACCGAAAGAATTAACCAGTTTTTTACCGGGTCGGGGCACTCTACAAAAGAAGAGCAGGAGGATGTGTTCTTTACCCGCGAAAAAGTGCAGGCTTTTATCTTCGCTTTTATATTCTCATTAAGTTTATGGTTTGTTGTTAATCTTGGGCGGGATTATAATGTAACGATGAGCGTACCGCTTGAGGTAACTAATTTATCCGATGACATAGCATTGAGTAGTGAAATACCAGAATATGCATCAGTAAGTTTAAGCGGAGAAGGCTGGAACCTGATCAATGTTTATACCAGCCCACCAACAATTCTATTGAGTGCAGAAAATCAGCAGGTAAATCTGTTCGACGAGATACGACAACAAATTGGGGCTGTTTCAGATTTAAGCGTGGTGCAGGTTGATCCGATTATTGTAACTATTGAAACCGAGGAAAAAGTAACAAGAAAAGTTCCGGTTATTTCACGCGTTGAGATCTCATTGAGAGATCAATATGGTACCTTGGGTGAGCCATCTTTTCAGCCCGACAGCGTTGTTATCACAGGGCCCGGTTCCAAAATTGAGGAGATTGAAGCGTGGGAAACTGAGGAGACAGAAGTTAGTAATGTGGCAAGGGATGTCTCGATGGAAGTTGACTTGAAAAGACCGGAGAGAGGAGGTGTTCGCGTTGAGCCTTCAACGATCCTTTACAGAGTTGATGTTGCGGAATTTACAGAGGCAGAAGCACGAATTCCTATTCGTACCAGAAACCTTCCCTCAGGTAAGGCCGTTACTTATAACCCATCGACAATTACAGTTCGATATGTTGTTCCTATTGAACAGTATAATGACGTGCAAAATACACGACCTTTCTTTGCCTTCGTCGATTATGCCTCTATTGAAGAAGATGAGACCGGGTTAATTACACCTGAAATAGAAAAAGCCACGGATGAATTTGATGTCCGCCTGCGAAATTTTCAGCCTACAAGAGTTTCGTACTTTAATATTCTTCCAGAGTAGTTTTTGGTATGAGATGTCGATAGAAACCTGTCAGGTTTCTATCAGTAATCATCAAGATTCAGGATGTAAGTTCCACCAAACCTGACAGGTTTTCGTTGACACGGAATTAGGTAGCCTCAGCCATTGTTTTTTCAAACGGTTTGATGACGTTATCAACCTTTTCTGAATTTGGGTAGAAAGATAGAATCTTCAGCAGCACCTCATCCACCAATACATCCGGGCAGGAAGCACCGGATGTTAGCGCAATATTCAAGTCTTCTTGGTCTGTAGGCAGCCAGTTTTCAGTCGTGAGCATTTTCTTCTTCCACTGATTGAAGTGGTAAATGGATTCAGGAGATTCAAATTCCCCGGCATCTCTAATATGAAACGTAGGGCAGTGCTGCTCCAGAATTTCAACAAGATGCATGGTGTTAGAAGAATTATAACCTCCCACAACAATGGCTACGTCGGGTTTTGCATCAGCGAGTGCATACGTTGCGGATTGATTTTCATTGGTTGCATAGCAAAGTGTATCTGATGTGTCAGCAAAATGGTCAAGCACCTTTTCCTCTCCGAATCGTTTTTTTGCCGCTTCTTTCAGGATATCCATCACTTCCTGGGTTTCAGTTGCCAGCATGGTGGTTTGATTAATCACCCCAAAAAACTCAAGATCTGTAAGAGGATTAAACCCATCAGTACTTTTATGTCCGAAATATTTTTGAAAATCATCCACCGGGCGTTGTTCGGTCATAATTTCTGCCAGGATACGCGCCTCTTTTGGGCTTAAAACGACGACAACAGGAGAGTGGTCTGCACTATGCGAAAAAGTGGCGCGGGTCTCTTCATGCTCATGTTTGCCGTGCACAACAAGACTGTAGCCTTTCTTGCCTAGCTGGTTTCCACGTTTCCAAACCTTCTCTACAAATGGGCAGGTAGTATTATACTGATAAGGATCTATTCCTTTTTTCTGAAGCTGCTCCTGAATGTCAATGGTTGTTCCAAAGGCGGGTACAATTACGATATCCTCTGAGGAGAGTGAATCAATGGGAATGCGCACGGAACCATCCGTATCAAACAGAAATTTTACCCCCTTTTTTAGAAGGTCCTCATTTACGGTGGGGTTATGAATCATCTCGCTGAGCAGATAAATATCCTTGTTTGGATTTTGCTCCACGGTGCGGTAAGCGATATCGATGGCATTTTCCACCCCATAGCAGAAACCAAAATGCCGGGGGATAAGAAAATTCACTGGCCCAAAATTGAGTACAGAAGGCTCCAGCTCTTTCTTTCGCGGGTCGGTAATTTTGTTCGCCTCTTTTACCTTTCGGATTATCGGAGAGCGATACATAGTGGGGATTTCAAACTCTTTGCGGGCCATAAATGATTATATCGAATAGTGAACGCGACCCTGCCGGGTTCCGCGATTAAATTCAGTTTGCTGAACAATTAGCTCGATCATGAAGATACGAAGATAAACAAAAACACGTGGAGCGATAAAATGATTCGTGAATAAGAGAAGATGAGTGCGATTTATTTAATTTTAACGGTAAAAAATGAAAAAGATGGAAATTCAGGAATTCTCCGTATCTTGAAGGCTAACAACTGATTTTCTTCCCCCTGCCCTTTTGATTTAGTTGCCTCTCTTCGGTTTTAAAGCCTGAATGTTTGTACGGCTTGTTCTCGGGCTGGATGATATATATACCAGCGAACGTTGGAAATACAATAGAGAGAGTCAGACAACCACACATACGACTTATAAAAATTATACCAATGAAAAATTCTTCTTTTTCAGAGCTCGGAATATCGCCTGAAATTTTAAAAGCAGTAAACGAAATGGGCTTCGAAGAGCCTACATCCATCCAGTCAGAATGTATTCCCGCTATTTTATCGGGTCAGGATTTGGTTGGGCAGGCACAAACGGGTACAGGAAAAACGGCCGCTTTTGGCATTCCTGCTATTCAACAAGCCAACAAAGGATCGAAAATTCCTAGTGTGCTCATTCTTTGTCCTACCAGGGAACTTGCCATACAGGTAACCGGTGAACTTATTAAACTTGGACGCTATACCGACGGCGTATTTACCGTTCCTGTTTATGGTGGGCAACCTATCGGCCGTCAGCTGAACGCTCTCAAAAAAGGTGCACAGATTGTAGTAGGAACCCCGGGACGTGTGATTGATCACCTGAAGCGCGGAACATTGAATCTGAACAATCTTCAAAAACTTGTTCTCGATGAAGCCGACGAAATGCTGAATATGGGTTTCCGTGAGGATATCGAAAAAATTCTGAGCTATAGCGAAGGTAAAGCTCAAACCGTTATGTTTTCAGCAACCGTTCCTAAAGCGATAAAGCGCTTGATGGACAGGTTTATGACCGATCCGCAAATGATTAAAGTGGAAGGAAAAGCGGAGACGGCTGCAAATATTGAGCAGTACGCTATGGAAGTCCGTGATTCTATGCGGACCGAAGCCATCTGTCGAACGCTGGATATGAGTGAGTTTCGCCTGACCCTGATCTTCTGCAACACTAAACGTCAGTGTGATAAACTGGTTGAAGAACTTCAGGCTCGCGGTTACACGAGTGATGCGCTGCATGGTGATTTCCGCCAGAATATTCGCGACAAAGTGATGGAAAAATTCCGTAAACGTAAAATCGACATTCTTGTAGCTACGGATGTTGCTGCTCGTGGATTGGATGTGGATGAAATTGATGTAGTATTCAATTATGACATCCCGCAGGATCCTGAATTTTATGTTCACCGCATCGGTAGAACTGCTCGTGCGGGACGACCCGGAGTGGCGATTACGTTTGTATCAGGTCGGAAAAACAGACAGCTCCGCGGAATTGAAAAGCAGATTCGAACCAAGCTGATTCCGATTACCATGCCGTCACAAAAAGATGTGCAGGAATCCATGAAAGGAGTTCATATCGAGAACATCATAAAAACCCTCGAAGCCGGTGGTTTACGAGAATATATCGATGAACTTGAGCCGATCACCGAAGGAAACTTCACGGCAATTGAAATCGCTGCGGCGCTTTACAAGATGAGAATCGAGAAGAAGTAACAGTTGGCAGTGTATCAGTCGCTGAAGATAAAAATTAACATTTTGACAAAATGGGTTCATATAAATAAATATGGACCCATTTTTGTTTAGGGACGAGTAGTTTTTTTCTATTGAAGGCAAAAAGGCTGAAAGCCTAGATTGTATTCAAAATTAAAAATTACAGATTAAAGATTGCATCAAGCCACCTATCCTATTGAAGGCTTTCAGCCTTCTGTTTTTTTGCCACGTTTTTATCCTATAGCGTTGCCATAGGTTGAGTTATGTCAGGCTTCCAGCCTGTTAATTCATGTGTCTGGAGGTTTTTACATCGAGGTTTCTAAATGGATGTTTTAAAACAGCGGTGTTTCTTAGCAAATGACCTTGATCACGTGAATTAAATAAATGATAGGAAATCTCTTCTAAACAATTTCGGACTGCTTATCAATTATTCGAAATAACCGTTGAACTGAATGGAGACAACTTTCACTAAATTGCATTATAGGGTTTGGCAACAAAGGCTGAAAGCCTTACCTAACTCAGCCCGGGGCAGCGTGTACAGACCGGGAATTAGAGTTGAGCGTCATCCCCGTCAGGCTGAAAACCTGGAATAGGATGCATTTCGATAAACAGATATTGAATAAAAATTTACCCATCCTGTTTAAGGCTTACAGCCTTCTGTTTTTTACCACGTTCTTATCCTATGGCGTTGCTATAGGTTGAGTTATGTCAGGCTTTCAGCCTGTTAATTCATGGGCTTAGAGATTTACCCATCATGAATTGACTGCCTACTGTCTACTGCCAACTGCCACTGCAAACTGATCAGTTCCCTACAAAGAACAAACTGTTCACAAACAATAGCTTGCCATTTTCCCAGAAGCCGCGGAATAGTGGGTTGTCTATCATATACACCACCTCACCTGACCCATAACTCTGCACGCCAAATGTGAGGGTATGCTCAAGGTTTTGTTTGGCGCGATTACCAACAAAACCGCTCATATATGCGTCTTCGCGCGCTGTGCCTACATTCCACCCATTGTTTAAATAATCGTATGCATTTGCGCCTACTTTAAGGGAGAAATAGTCATCATCATATCCAAAAGCGAGTGGATGGGTTGTGTCCAGGCTTATTCTATAGATTGCACCGGGAGTTGTGTTTGTCGCATTAGCACGCTCTCGATCACCATATAATCTTAACTTGCTCTCGGGAGAATTATCCGGCTCAACTTCATTGTATTTGGTACTGATCTCAAAGCCTTCTATTCCAGAAAGCAGAGAGTTTGTGTTACCGATGGCAATCAGCTTTCCACCTGAGCGAATCCATGACCTTAATTCATTCGTTGTGTCATCGTTCAACATGCCTGAATAACTACCGCTGGGTAAAACGATGGTGTTAAACTTATTAAAGTCCGTACTTGATAAATGCTCGGTGTGAATCATCGTGGCAGGGTATTTTAGCTGTTGGTCAAAGAAATGCCACACTTCGCCGGCCTGCAGCGAGCTGGTTCCTTCCCCAATAAATACTGCAACTTCCGGTTTTTCAATAAACCGCACGTTAGACGATCCGAAATCAGAGCCGCTTCCCACAAAACCTGTTGTTGCTCCGTGAATAGACCGATCGTGGTTTTGAGCAGCATTCATCACAATTTGATTGAACCGATCACCAAGGTGACGATTATTGTCGCGGGTAATAACGAGTGTTCCCCGGTCGAATGATCTGCCATCGACATCGAATTCAACCACTGAAAAGCGGCTTCGAACATCATGTTTGGTGATTTCTGCAAGAAAACGTGCATCATCCATAGACTTCCAGTCTAGTACATATGCATAAGGAGTGGCAGAACCGGTCATTTCCGCAGGTCTCAATTCATCAAGATCAATTGCTGAACCCGGATTCACTCTGGATTCCAACGCGTAACCATTCAGCCCAAATCGATAATGTGCTTCCCAAGATGTAATATCATATGTAAGGGAGTCTACCAGTTCAGGGTTGGGTTCGAAAAGTACACGAACCATCTGCGATTGAGGTTGGTATGCACTGATTATAATGTCGTTTTCACTAATGGATACATTCTCTGTGGTGCCGGTTGTGTAATTGAAACCATTGGCCGAAGTTGACGATCCTGCTCGGCCGTAACTAATCATTTGCGTATCCAGGTAACTAAGTAGGTTGTGGATTTTATCAGGGTGGTTGTCAGCTTTAACCACATAGGTTTTATAGGTGCCTGATGGATTGTTAACGGCTCTGTCGAAGTGGTTTCTAAACTCGTTTACAACACGATCGGCGTGTTTTGATGTAACTTCAACTGTAGACAAACCACTTGTAGTGTGGTGGGTCAGTCGATCTTGCAGCGTGAGTGTATCTCCTTCCTGAGTGATAATTCCTGCACCGGCGAGTCCATGCCCTGCCTGTTCGTAGGTCATTCCAATAGCGCCGTTGAAGGTAGGCCAGGTATCACCGAAACTTGGATAGAAAAGGTCGAATCGTTCACGTGTGAAATAGAGCCATCCCTGTTCGTCAAAATACCGGACGTTATTTTCGCCAATGGTGGTCTGAAATTCACGCTGCCAGTCGGTAATTGCCATGTGAAATGGTTCGGCAGCCGGCGCAAAATAATAGGGAGCATTATAACTCTGCTCATGAAAATCGACGTGTACATGCGGCATCCACTCCTGATAGACGGCGGAGCGTTGCTTCGACTCAATTTGTGTTTGCCACGCCCAGTCTCTGTTCAAATCAAAATAGTAGTGATTTGGGCGTCCACCCGGCCAGTTTTCATGATGCTCGCGAGCCACAATATCCGGATTGATTTCTGAGCCTACAATTCCATTAAACCAGTTTACATATCGATCTCGTCCATCCGGATTTAACATGGGATCCATAATCACAACTGAATCAGATAGCCACTGTTCTGTATCACTGTTGCCGGTTCCAACTAACTCATACAGTGTTTTCATTGCGGCTTCACTGCTTGATGTTTCATTACCGTGAATGTTGTAGCTCAGCCAGGTGATGGCTTTACTTTCACCCACCGGCTCACCGGAAACCAAGCCTGTAAGTTTTAAATTGTTGGTTCGAATTTCATCAATTCGGGAATGATTTTCGGGTGATGTCACCACCAGGTAAACAAGCTCACGGTATTCGTATGTCTTTCCATATTGATGAATGGTGACCCAGTCAGATTCTTCAGCTACATGATTTACATACCCAAGAACCCGGTGATGAGGAGTGTATCGCTCACCCAATTCGTACCCTAAAAACTCGGCAGGAGATTGAACCTGAGCGTTTACAGTTTGATTTATGAGAGTAAATGAAAGGAGGAAAATGGCAATGGTAAAGATCTGTTTCATAGTCTGAATATCGGTTGTGGTAATTAGTCAGAGCAAACTAATCAAAACAGCTTTATGCTAAAAGCAGAATTGAAAGTGAGCATATATTTTATGGTGGAGAAAAAGGAGTTCTGTTTAAGACTGAAGACCCTTTCGGATAGGATTGATGTTGGTGCTTTTTCGGCCCAGAACTTCATAGAGTTCAATCGGCTCAGATTTGCCTTCCATAACGAGAGAGTCAGATTTTTTGGTGTCGAATTGTTGATCTAAAAATTCAAGAGTTGCGCCGCTTATTAAGACAGAATTTGGCATCTCTTTGGTTTTCGACTCAATTCGTGATGCAACATTCACAGCATCACCGATCACGGTGTATTCCATGTGATCATCTGTACCAATATTACCAACCAAAACTTCGCCGGTATTGATACCTACACCAATTTTGACTTCCATGCCTAAAATTGATTCATACTTTTCGTTAATACCCTTGAGGGCTTGAATCATTTCGAGAGCGCAATTTACTGCATTCTGTTGGTTATGAATGTGTGAAACAGGAGCGCCAAACAGGGCAAGCATACCATCACCAATCAACTTGTTTACGGAGCCGTGGTTCATTTTCACCGGTGTACCCAAGGCTGACCAAAAATCGTTAAGGAACGTAACCACATCCGCAGGATCAGCTGTAGAGGCAATCCTCGTAAAATTTCTAATATCTGCAAAAAGAACTGATACTACTCGTGTCTCACCCTGAAGAATTTCGTTGTCTTCGTAACTTAATGTCTGTTCAACAACCTGTTCGGGTACATACTTGTTGAACAATTCTAAGATTCTTTTTTGCTCTTTAGTCTGTTCCTGCAATTGAGTGGAAAGGGTTCGATTCTCATCTAGAAGCTCTGCGTGTTTGATGGCACTTTGCAGTATTTGAAACATATCGTCAAAATCTGCTTCAACACGTAATAAGTGATCGATTTTTCCGGCACGAACTGCCTGTCTTAGAACTGAAGTATTGTCTGATTTTGCTTTCACCACCGAAATGAGGTGAGGGAATTCAGGCTTGATACTTTCAAAAAACTGAATAGCAGTCATGTCCTTCATGCGTTCTTCTGATAGAACCACATGCATATCAAAATCACTTAAATTTCGGTAGGCTTCACGTGAGTTTCGGGCAGTAAAAACATTGAAATGAGGAGA
>PWFZ01000371.1 GCA_003555185.1 Balneolaceae bacterium
TCTGGATTATCATCTTTCAATGGTTACGAACAAAGTCGTTGAGTGAAATTTCTGAAGATGCTCTTAATAGAGCATGGACACCGGAACCGGATACAGAAAGTCAAATCACTGAACCGGAATCTGTTGAAGATCGTGATACCTCACCGGTATTCACGCCTGCATTTTTAAAAGTTTCAGCTATACTTGGATTGGCCGGTTTTATCCTATGGATTTTTGTCACAGACTTTTCCAAAGATGCACCTCCCGTGGAGATTGACCGAACTACCGCAATTCAAATTGCAGATCGTGAATTAGCTCAGCGAGGTATCGAACTGGATGAGTCGTGGAAAATATTTAACCGGACTTTCGGTGGTGTCAGTATGGATCACCATTTTATCTGGCAAGAAGGAGGATCAGAAGTTTACGAAAATCTACTGGGCAGTTATCTAAGCCTTCCATCGTGGTATGTACGCTACGTTACATTTGAAGCAGATGTAGAAGAGCGGGCGGAAGAATACAGAGTTTTTATTTCGAGGAGCGACAGTGTTGAATCGTTTCGCCATATGCTTCCCGAACACAGGCCCGGGACCAATCTCGAAGAGGAAGAGGCGCGCCGGATTGCCGACCGAACCGTTGCTGAAGTACACAGCCTCGATCCGGAAACTCTGCGGTTTGTATCGGCTGAGTCCTCCAGCTTACCCGAGCGTACCGACTGGACTATGATCTATGCAGATACCCTTGCCTATACTCTGGATGAGGGTGAGGCACGTATACGTGTTCGAATTGCAGGAGATGAGGTTGTTGGAACCAACAGGTTTATTCACGTTCCCGAGGAGTGGTCGCGGCAGTACCGTGACGGCCGCACCATTCCAAACACAATAGAAATGGCAGCAGATATTATTTCCATTCTGATCCTTTTGGCAGGAATTATCTTTGCCATTGTGAGATGGACTAAAAGTCGATTTAGTGTGAAGGCATTTTTGACTTTCTCAGTAGGTGTATTACTACTCATGATGATCAACTCATATAATATGTGGTCTATCACACAAATTGGTTTTTCTACTGCACAACCTTACACAACTCAGGTAATGACAAGTATAGGGTTTTCTTCAATTGGGTGGATAGTCGTTAGTATGGCTCTTGGCTTACTGGCAGGTATGGTTCAGCGATGGGATCTGCCTGTATCTAGTGATTTATCGAATAACCCCGGTAAACTGATCGCAATTGCCGCTTTCCCCGTCCTGGCTGTTGCCGGTCTTTTAGCACTGTTTTCGATATTCACTCCGCAGATGGCACCTAACTTAGGTAATACAGGTTTGGTCGGAGCCTCTATGCCAATAGTCGCAGGAGCTCTCAGCCATATGATAGGTTTTATATCTACAGTCCTGTTACTACTACTTTTCTTTGGCTCCGTTCATCATTTGACGAATGGTTGGCAAAAGCGGCAATATCTCGTTGGAACTCTTCTTTTTCTGGCCGGATTCATATTTGCCGCAAATTCCATTGAGGGTGTAACCATCTTTTTGCTTACAGGAGCAGTAGCTGGTGTCCTGATGTTACTCTTCTACATCTACATCTTGCGTCATCACACAGCGCTTATTATACCTATGGCGGCCATTTACTACATCTTAACAAGTGTTGGATCCCTGGTGTACCCGATGTTTCCGGGTGAAGGCATCTCATGGATTCTGAGCACTGTATTAATTGGAGCTGTTGCCTGGTTTTGGCATGGTAAATTAGTAGAACAATAATCTAATAGTAGATATAAACCTGACAGGTCTTTTTACTCTTTCTGGCTGAACGGATTGGTGAAGAACGAAAGCACACTGCCAATAATTGGGCTATCAGCAAAATCAACCGGCAAATAAATCGTTCTTGATTATAAACCCAAAATTGATAGCTTTAAAGCATGAATAAACCAATCGCTATAGATAAATTATCCACCGGTGAAAAAATTGAACTCATGGAAAAATTGTGGGTCGACCTTTCATCCTCGCCGGATTACACAACACCGGAATGGCACGGGAAAGAACTTGCTAATAGAAAAAGTGCTTTTAAAGAAGGAGAAGCAACCTATACGGATTGGAATAAAGCCAAAGAGGATATTCGAAAAGAGATTTCATGACGATTCGGATTCTCGAAACGGCAAAGAGAGATTTAATTCGAGGATTTCATTTCTATGAAAAGCAAAGAGAAGGACTTGGAAGCTATTTTCTAGATTCTCTTTCCTCTGATATAGATTCATTGATGATCTATTCCGGTATTCACCCGGTTAGATTTAATGAATACTACTGTATGTTATCCAAGCGATTTCCATTTGCCATCTATTATTATGTAAAAGATGAAGCCGTTTATGTAGATGCTATTCTTGACTGCCGACAAAATCCTGAGCAAATCGAAAAGCGATTAACATGAAATAAGCCAGACCTGTCAGGTTTACAAAAATCTGACGGGTCTTATTAGAAATTCCCTCACAAATCCGTCACACAACCCTCGCTCGGCGTTGAAACCAGCTTCGCATATTTCTTCAAAACTCCGGTGGTAAATGTTGGCTCGGGGGCTTTCCATTTTTTACGGCGCTTTTCAATCTCTTCGTCAGAAATCTCAACATCAATCGAGCGATCGTCGGCATCAATAATAATTCGATCGCCATTTTCGACAAGAGCGATCAAGCCGCCTGTTTGTGCTTCCGGCGTTACGTGGCCAATTACA
>PWFZ01000147.1 GCA_003555185.1 Balneolaceae bacterium
CCGCCATAAGCACCTACGGGGAGTCCGCCACCTATGATTTTCCCATAAGTGACAAGATCTGCCCAGACATTGTAACGCTCCTGAGCACCGCCCCGTGAAAGTCGGAATCCGGTCATCACTTCGTCAAAAATAAGCACGGCTTCATACTTATCGCAGAGTTCTCGCAATCCTTCCAGAAATCCTTCGGCGGGAGGGATGCATCCCATATTTCCCGCAACCGGCTCAACGATTATGGCGGCTACGTTGTCTTTATTTTTCTTGAGGAGTTTTTCAACGCTGTCTAAATCGTTGTAGTTAGCGTTGAGCGTGTCTTTGGCCGTTCCTTCGGTTACACCCGGACTGCTTGGCTGACCCAGCGTGAGTGCGCCGCTACCGGCTTTAATGAGAAAAGAGTCTGCGTGGCCATGATAATTTCCTTCAAATTTAATGATTTTATCCTTTCCGGTATATCCACGGGCAATTCGAACGGCACTCATACACGCTTCCGTGCCGGAGTTAACCATTCTCACTTTCTCAACATTTGTAACCATCTGCTGTACCAGTTCGGCCATCTCAATCTCAATTTTGGTAGGGGCACCAAAAGAGGTTGAATTAAAAGATGCGTCCTGAACGGCTTTTACCACCGGTGGATAGGCGTGGCCTAAAATCATAGGCCCCCACGAACCCACGTAATCGATATATTTATTTCCATCTTCATCTGTAATGATGGAGCCTTTTGCCTTTTTGAAAAAGACAGGTACACCACCTACGGATTTAAATGCCCTTGCCGGGGAGTTAACTCCGCCGGGAATGAATTTTTTAGCGCGCTCGTACAGGTATTCGCTTTTTAAAAGCATAATATAATAGTCGTGAGTATTGAGTCCTGAGTCTTGAGTGGAGAGTTTTGAAATTCTCACAGCTCATGACTCAAAACTATATTCTAATTAATCAGTCATGTTACGAAGTGCAGCGATGCGATCCTCAAGAGGAGGGTGTGTGGTGAAAAGAGCTTTAATTCCTTTTCTCTTGCCACTTGTAATTCCAAACGCCTGCATTGATTCCGGCATTTGATTAGGTACATTGCTCTCTTTTTGTAATCGCTGAAGAGCAGCAATCATTCCCTGTCGACTGCCAAGCCGGGCGCCGTCTCTGTCGGCCACAAACTCACGTCTTCTTGAAAACCAAAAAACAATGGTAGAAGCCAAAAATGCGAGTACAATTTCAGCCACAATAGTTGTGACGAAATAGCCAATTCCAAGGCCTTCTTCGTTTTTCAGGATCATACGATCAACTGCAAACCCTACGATTCGTGCGAGGAACATCACAAAAGCGTTGACGACACCCTGTATAAGGGCAAGCGTAACCATATCTCCGTTCGCTACGTGACCAATTTCGTGGCCCATAACGGCCTTGATCTCTTCGCGATCAAAGCGCTGCATCATACCTTCACTTACTGCTACAAGAGCTTTGTTTTTGTTGGCACCGGTTGCAAAAGCATTTGCCTGCTGGGCGGGGAAAATACCCACTTCGGGCATTCCAATTCCGGCAGCACGGGCTTGTTCTTCAACCGTTCTTACAAGCCACTGCTCCCGTTCACTTTTAGGTTCTTTAATAATTTGAACCTTGGTCGTCCACTTAGCAATCTTTTTAGAAAGAAGAAGTGAAACGAGAGAAATACCCATACCAAAAATGAGACAGAAGACCAGAAGTGCCTGCAGGTTTAGTTGAGTTCCTGTTTCGTCCAGAAACCCTCCAACTCCCAGAAGAGACATTGTAATACTTGCCACAATTAGGATGGCGATGTTGGTCGCCAAAAATAAAAATATTCTTTTCATGTTATTCGTGTGTGTGTGTTGTTGAGTTGTTAATATTCGTTCGTACTTCTCGTACCGTAGCTCGCCATGCTTCTCGTATTGCAGCTCTGCTGCGATACGAGAAGCCCCCCTTCCGAAGGGGGGAAATCACGCAAAGCGTGATAGGGGGATGATCGTTAAGGCTTAAAATTTTTTATTATAGTTTAGTGCATTGTCAACGTTCATAACCTTAAGGAGCAGAGCTCAATCACCAGAACCTTCAAGCGTCCGCAGGTCCTTGATGCGTTCGATTCATTAATCATACATGTGACGCTTGAAGGACTTCTCCGCCAGCCGGCAGATTCAGACGCTTCAAGGTCACGCTATTATCAAAGTAACAATAATCGTGCCGCATCTTTTGCGAAGTAAGTGGCAATCAGGTCAGCGCCCGCTCTTTTAAATCCGGTCAGAGCCTCCATCATGGCCTCATTTTCATTCAGCCATCCTTTTTGAGCCGCAGCTTTTATCATGGCATATTCGCCCGATACATTGTACACCGAAACAGGAACGGAGACCGATTCCTTAACCGCACGCACCACATCAAGATAAGGAAGCCCGGGCTTTACCATGATGATATCTGCCCCTTCCTGCTCATCCAGTTGCGCTTCTTTTACGGCTTCTACAACGTTTGATGGGTTCATTTGGTACGTCTTCTTATCTCCAAATCCAGGGGCTGAATCGAGCGCATCCCGAAACGGTCCATAGTAACTGGAGGCATATTTTGCACTGTATGCCATGATTCCGGTATCAAAAAATTGGGCGGTTTCAAGCGCGTGCCGCATCATTCCGATCCGGCCGTCCATCATGTCTGATGGAGCCACTAAATCCGCTCCGGCCTCTGCATGACTCACTGCCATTTTGGCCAGCAGTTCTGCACTTTTATCATTAATAATCTTTCCATCTACTACAATTCCGTCATGGCCATAACTGCTGTAAGGGTCCAGCGCAATGTCGGTCATCAGCACCATATCGGGAAATTCTTTTTTGATAGCTGCTGTAGTCTTCTGCATCAATCCATCGGGGTTGAGCGCTTCTGTCCCTTTGTTATCTTTTTTGTCATCCGGCACCTTGGCAAACAGCAGAACCGAAAGAATCCCGAGAGATTGGATCTCCTCAATTTCTTTCATCAATAAATCCTGCGTAAAACAGTAGTAGCCCGGCATGGAGGAGATTTCGGCTTTCTGATTTTGTCCTTCCATAACAAATAACGGAGCAATAAAATCGGCTGCGGACAGGTGGTTTTCGGAAACCATTCTGCGCATATTTTCAGATATACGTAAACGTCTTGGCCGTGAATTTGGAAAAAGAGATCTACTCATTTTATAGTTTTATTTATTGATAACTAGTTGCAAAAATGCTGAATCGAATCAAGTTCATGGTGATCATCCCCCTGCTCACTGCGTTCGCTACCCCTTCAAAGGGGGACTATCCAGTTTGAACCGACTCATCTAAGACCAAAGAAACTTACACCAGTGAAATGAATCCGATGTTAAGATTTCACTTATTCCAATTCCCTTAAATACTGCAGTCTGGCAGCTTCAAACTCATCATTTTCTTCCCACTTCATCATCTCATCGGCGTTAATGATGTGAAAAGCAGATCTAAAGAAAAGACGGGTGTCTTTCTCCATGCCTTCCAGGTCCCAGAATTCATTGATTTTATCTGACGGTGCATGATAGTTTGCTGCATTAGCGCTATCAATCGCGGCGATTTCTGCCTCTGATTTCCCTACATAATCCCGACCACGGTTGGGGAAAATGGCCGGAATTCCAATTTTAGCAAAGGAAAAGTGGTCTGACCGATAAAAATATCCTTGTCCCGGTTCGGGGTCAGGTTTTACCACACGGCCTTCCTCTTCGGCATATTTTTTAATCACGTCGGTGATGGTGTTTCTGCCATAGCCAACAAGAACCACATCGTTTGATAGTCCATACACCTGCATGCCATCAAGGTTCAGGTTTGCGGTTACTTTTCCGGGGTGAACCGTTGGATTTGCCGCCCAGTACTGAGATCCCAAAAGTCCCATCTCTTCAGCACCAACCAGCACAAACAGGGCGCTTCGTTTCATTTTAGATTCCACATTTTTAAGTGCATTAGCAACATTGAGTACTGCACTTACGCCCGCTGCATTATCCAGGGCACCATTGTTAATGGAGTCTCCATCAACAGGATTTGTAATCCCAAGGTGGTCATGATGAGCAGAAAAAATCATGTACTCGTTCTGCAAATCGGGATCGCTTCCGGTAATTTTACCAACCACATTGTTGGATGCCATATCGCTGTAGGTTGCGGAGAGGTTTACATCAATAGTAACTCCATTTAGTGTTACAGGCTCAAAGTCCCGGCTTGCGGCAGCGTCAAGCTGTTCATGGAGATCCATTCCGGCGTAGCTAAAAAGACTTTCGGAGCTTTCTGATGTCAGCCAACTGTTAAATTCAGGAACAGGTCCGTTTCCGTTATCTTCTGACTGAAGAGCAAAACGTTCGCGCCCCCAGCTGTTTTCTACGATGCTCCAGCCATAGCCGGCAGTGGGCGTGGTGTGAATAATAATGGCTCCGAGTGCTCCCATCTCCTCGGCTTTTTCAAATTTGTAACTCCATCTTCCGTAGTAGAGGCGAGAATCTCCTTCAAAAATATCGGGATCGTAGGATGGATCACTATTTTTGTACACCAAAATTTTCCCTTCCACATCGGCACCTTTGTAATCATCCCAGTCAAATTCCGGCGCCTGAATTCCATACCCTACATACACAACTTCTGCATTTTCGATCTGAACCTGTTCTGCCTCATTACTTGGCCAGGCCATAAATTCGGTTCTGTATTCCAGTTCATCAACCACGTTTCCGTTGTGGCGAATGTTAAATCGTGCGCTTTGTCCATCTACCTGCTGACCCAGCAGCGGAAATTCCTGCAGAAATGATCCGTCTTCCATTCCCGGTTCAATTCCTATAGATTGAAACTGCTCGATGATGTAATTCAGCGTAAGCACTTCTCCGCGGGTGGCAGGAGCTCGTCCTTCAAATTCATCAGACGAGAGAACCTCAATTGGCTCAAGCAGAGACTGCTCGGTAATTAATTTTGCAGCATCCTCAACGGATGATTCCTGGCAGGCAGAGACAAACAGTAAAACAAGTAAAATCAGTAGTGATTGAATTCGATACATAGGTAGGGATTGATTTAGAGTGTCTTTACAAAGCATTTAAACGATATTTTTGTTGCTCACATTATACGGTTATTCAGCGAAAAGTTCTCTTACGGTTTAGGGTATGAAATAAAAGGTTAGCAGCTGTGGGCGAGCGAAATATTGCGATATGGCCAATTTTTTTATTGAATAGCTCCACTTAGTTAACTTTTAATATATTGAGCTCTGTCAATGAATGAGATTAACGAATAGATATCATGCTGGATTACTATAAAAACAAAACGGTACTCATTACAGGAGCTGCAAGTGGTATAGGAAAACGATTTGCAGAACGTGTTGCTGATGTTGAAGGAATAACACTCATTTTATGGGATCGGAATCCCGATTTGCTGGCGAAAAATCGCAAACATTTACCGCAAACGGCTACGGTACATGCTTCCGGGGTTGATGTCACCGATTCGGCAATTATTCAAACTGAAGCAAACTTGCTTATAAAAGATGGGGTGGTTCCTGACGTCATCATAAATTGTGCAGGAATAGTCGTGGGAAAAATGTTTCATGAACATGAATTTCATGATATTGAAGCCACAATGCAGATAAATACTGTTGGAAGTATGCATGTTGTCAGAGCCTTCATCAATCCGATGATAGAAAGAAACAGCGGACAGATCGTGAACCTTGCTTCTGCGTCGGGTTACATAGGTAATCCGCGAATGAGCGTATATGCTGCGAGTAAATGGGCCGTTATTGGGTGGTCGGAATCCCTGCGCATTGAAATGAAGAGATTAAATGTCGGAATCGGGGTGATATCAGTGATTCCGAGCTACATTAAAACAGGTATGTTTGATGGAGTAAAGCCACCGTTTTTGGTGCCATTGCTGGAGACAGATCAAATAGTAGACAAAATGATTCGCGGTATTGCAAAACGAAAAGGCAAAATACAGGCACCGTTTATGGTGCGGACAGTTCCGTTGTTAAAAGCAGTGTTGCCCGATAATGCATTTGACTGGGTTGCGGGAAAGTTGCTGGGAGTGTACCAATCTATGGATACATTTAAAGGACGAATTAAAGAGTAGAATGCATGGAATATTACAAGCTTATTGAAGAACAAAGACGGTTTTTTGAAGGTGGAAAAACGAGAAGTATTGCTTTCCGTAAAGAGCAGCTTCAAAAGCTACGGGATCTTTTAACAGAAAACGAAAAAGAGCTGGCACAGGCCATCTATCGGGATCTGAGGAAATCGGAAATGGAGGCAGTGAGCGGGGAGATTTTACCCCTCATTTCGGAAATCGATTTCCACCTGAAAAAGCTGGATGGATGGGCGAAACCTAAAAGTGTAAGGCAAAATTTGCTTTCTCTGCCTTCAAAAAACGAAGTGCGAAGAGTTCCGTTTGGAGTGACGCTCATTATTGGCGCGTGGAATTATCCCGTAAATCTACTTCTCATGCCGTTGATTGGCGCAATATCAGGGGGGAATTGTTCAGTACTGAAACCTTCAGAGATTGCCCCGACCACGTCTGCCGTATTGCGAAAAATTATGAACAGCACGTTCGACCGGCAGTACATAACAGTAGTTGAGGGCGGGGTGGAGGTGAATAAGGAGCTGTTAGATCTGCCATTTGATAAAATATTCTTTACAGGAAGCAGCCGCGTTGGGAAAATTGTAATGGAGAAGGCAGCAAAAAAACTGATTCCGGTGACATTGGAGCTGGGGGGTAAGAGTCCCGCAGTGGTTCATAAAGATGCAGATATTAAAACTGCCGCCAGACGAATTGCCTGGGGAAAATATATGAATGCAGGTCAGATTTGTATCGCCCCCGACTTTGTGTTGGTTCATGATGAGGTGAAGGCAGAGTTTGTAACACAGGTAAAGAAAGCGGTCAAAAAGTTTTACGGCAAAAATCCCCAAACGTCGGATGACTATGGCAGAATTATTAATCAGCAGCACTTTCAGCGGATAGAGAAACTGCTTATTGGTGTAAACTTACTGCATGGCGGTGATCTTGAAGCTTCAGAAAATTATGTTGCACCGACGGTAATTGACGGCGTGGATTGGGAGCATCCGGTGATGAAAGAGGAGATTTTTGGGCCGATAATGCCAATTATGACCTATGGAGATCACAAGCCTCCAAGCCAGCTTTTACGGGCTATTCCCACGCCCCTGGCACTATATATTTTTGCTGAAAATGAAAAGTTTATCGATCAGACAATCGAGAATACTCCTCATGGAGGTACATGTGTGAATGACGTGATTATGCAGATTATAAATCCGAACCTGCCGTTTGGAGGGGCAGGTAGCAGTGGGATGGGGCAGTACCATGGAAAGTACAGCTTCGAGTGCTTTACAAGGCCACACGCCATTATGAGGCGCAGAATCTGGCCGGATCCTTCGTTTCGTTATCCGCCGTTTGGTAAAAAACTATTTTTATTGAAAAAACTATTTTTACGTTGATGAATACCGTAAAACCGGAGATTACATACAGAGCATTGGTTGCCCGTAAAAAGGGGGCGGATGGAACCAGTCTTTCCGTGGAAAACCTAATCACAAAAGATCTGCCTGATCACGATGTACTTGTCAGGGTTCACTACTCTTCACTCAATTATAAAGATGCGCTTTCTGCTTCCGGGAATCCGGGGGTGACCAAAAACTATCCGCATACCCCCGGTGTTGATGCAGCCGGCGTTGTAGAGCATAGCCGTGACGATCGTTTTAAAAAAGGCGATGAGGTGATTGTAACGAGTTATGATTTGGGTCAGAATACACCCGGCGGATTTGGTGAGTACATCGCCTTCCCCGGCGACTGGATTGTCCCGCTGCCAAAAGGACTGACTTTAAAAGAGAGTATGATTGCAGGTACTGCGGGATTTACAGCGGCTTACGGTGTGAAGAAAATTGTAGATCAGGGTATTAGCCCCGCTGATGGTAATGTATTGGTAACAGGCGCAACGGGTGGTGTGGGTTCGATTGCCGTTGCCCTGCTTTCTGACCTGGGATATAACGTGATAGCCGTAACCGGAAAAAAAGATGAACACGCATTTTTGAAAGAGCTGGGTGCCGTGGAGGTGGTCGATCGCGAGAACATAACTAAGGTTAAGGATCATCCGCTTTTAGGTTCGCGCTGGATCGCTGCAATCGATACTGTTGGGGGGTCTATGCTGGATTCGGTACTGCCTCAAACTGCACATAATGGCGTTGTGGCCTGTTGCGGAAATGTACTGGGAGGTAAGTTAGAAACCAGTATTTATCCGTTTATACTGCGGGGAGTTGGTTTGATGGGGGTAGATTCGGGTATTTGCCTGATGGAAGATCGTATAGAAATTTGGGATAAGCTTGCCGGACTCTGGAAATTAAAGGATTCCAAAAAACTGCACAGAGAAGTGAACCTGGACGAATTGCCGGAAGAGATCGAAAAAATATTGAATGGGAATCAGGTTGGCAGGGTACTTGTTACACTGCTTGATTAAGCTCTAAATCATCTGATAATTTAAATGCTCTGGCGATCGGTGTATTTAAATCGCTTTCAGTAACCGGCTTAATAAGATAGTCTACGAAATTGGTTTTCTTCGCCCGCTCTACACTTAGCTTATCTGAATTGCCTGAGAGATAGATCACCGGCACAGACGAAAACTTGCGGATTTGCTTCATGGTTTCAACGCCATCTAAATCTCCCCTGAGAGAGATATCCATTAAAATAAGATCAGGATCTAAATCTTTTACTTTTTGAATTGCTTCTGAACCTGAAACAGCTTTACCTGCTACTGAATATCCCAGTTTTAGCACGAGGCGTTCTTCGACGAGAGAAAGAAGCATATCATCTTCAACGATAAGTATCCTTCCATTGCAAGTGATGTTATTTTTCATACACGTAGTATTTATAAGTTATCCCTCGCTAAAATATTAAAAAATTTTAATATTAGAAAATATTTATATTTTTTTGGCTCGAGATAGGCCTGGTGGGGTTTAATACAATGTCGGTTGGGAGTCGGGCTATTTATTCAGCCTTAAGATGGTGCTGAAACAAAAAAGCCTCAAACCCGTGAGGGCTTGAGGCTTTAGGGTGGGACCGGGCGGGTTCGAACCGCCGACACACGGATTTTCAGTCCGTTGCTCTACCGACTGAGCTACAGTCCCTTGTAGAGAAGCCAAATATAAGGGGATTTAAACCTTATCACAATCTGAATCCCATCAAATTTCAGAATACTTTTCAGGAACTCGCTTTTTCCTGAATATGGATATCCTTCAGGCGCATTTGAATGGTGCGGCGTCCGTTCCAATGATTCTCTTCTAATACGTAAGCTACATCAATTTTATCCTTGTCACAATTACGTAACAGAGGTATAAATTCGTGCATATTAAATCCGATTACGTCAAAAACATCGGAATTATTTTGATGGATCCTCATTTTAAGGTGCCCATTTCCTACAATTGATGGAACACCTTCAATGCAAATATCTTTGCTAACAAAGATTGGACGATGGTTTCCCGGTCCGAACGGTTCAAACTGTGTTAACAATTTCCAAAATTTATTATCAACTGAATTAAGGTCAAGATAATCATCAACCGTTAACTCGGGTTTGAAATCATTTTCGGAGAGGTCATTAAATGCAATTTTGTCAATTCGTTTTCGGAACTCATCCAGATTGGATTCGTTCATGGTAAGCCCGGCTGCGAATTCGTGGCCTCCAAACTGTTCTAAAAGATCATCGCACTGTTTCAAAGCTTCGTAAATATTGAATCCCTTAATAGAGCGGGCTGACCCTTTAATTTTGCCCTCAACCGTACTCAGCATAATGGCCGGTCGGTAATGAGCGTCCACGAGTCTAGATGCGACAATCCCTATCACACCAAGGTGCCATTCGGGGTGATGGAGAACCATGGATGAAATTTCATCAATTTTATAATCATTTTCGAGCATGGCCATTGCTTCTTCCGTTGTCCGGGTATCGGTGCTTCTGCGCCGCACATTTATCGATTCCAGCTCACTTGCGCTGCGTGCTGCACTGGTTTCATCTTCGGCGATCATCAACTCAACAGCGGCAGTGGCATCACCCATTCGCCCGGCTGCATTTATTCGCGGCCCTATAGAAAATACAATACTGGATGTGGTAACCGTGCCGGGTTTAACCTTGATGAGTTTAAGAAGGGCTTTAATACCCATTCTTGGGTTTGAATTAATCATGGTTAAGCCTTCACGCATCAGGATACGGTTTTCATCCACGATTGGGACAATATCTGATGCAATGGAGATGGCAACCAGGTCGAGGTACTGGTAGGCGAGTGATTTAGACAGACCAAGTTTTTGTATGGCTCCCTGAATGAGCTTGAATCCTACTCCAGCACCTGAAAGCCCATTAAAAGGATAATTACAATCGGGGCGCTTGGGATCCAGTACGGCAACAGCATTGGGAATTTTATCACCACAATTGTGATGGTCACAGATAATGAGATCCATGCCCAGCTCTTTAATGTACTCGGCTTCTTTTACTGCGGTAATACCACAATCAACCGAGACTATTAAATTAGCCCCAATATCAGCGGCATATTTTATTCCATCCGGATTAATACCGTACCCTTCTTTAAACCGGTGGGGTATATAGTAATGAACATCGAGCCCGAAACTTTTAAGAAACGTATAAACGATACTTGTGGCTGTGGTGCCATCAACATCATAATCGCCATAAACAACGACTCTTTCGCAGTTGCGAATGGCGGAGCAAAGACGACAAGCGCCTTCTTCCATATCCTTCATTAAAAAGGGATCGTGAAGCTGTTCTATTCCCGGACGAAAAAACTGTTTGGCATCATCATAATTTTCAATACCCCGTATCGCAAGCAGTTTAGCAATTTGCTCAGGTATATTGAGGTCTTTTTCCAGTGTATGAACGTAATCTTCCCTGTCAGGTTTTGCGTATACCCATCTTAGTGACATGTTTTATGTTTGGTTTTGTTTTCATTAAACAGGTAACGGAGCTTCACCTCGCAGAACCAAAGCTTTTATAAAGCATTTTATTAAATATGTAACATTATAAAAATTGTAGAGCACAAATCGATATTTAGTTTCCTCTTATTTGATTTAAAAAAGTTTTTATAAAACCGTCTCAAGAATTGATTAGTAGTGATACTATTTGGTATTTTTGGTAGCGCTTCCAATTAAAAATAAAGTCACGAATAATATTTCCTAATGGAAAACTCAGAGATCATAATTGACAATAAAAAGGCAATGAATAAAAATTTCCCACTCTTTAATAAGATGGAAGGGTATGAGCACGAACAAGTTGTGATATGCTCCCGTCCGGAAGTGGGGCTAAAAGCAATTATTGCAATCCATAACACTACACTGGGTCCGGCACTTGGCGGAACCAGAATGTGGCCGTATGCATCGGAGGAGGAAGCCATAAAAGATGTTCTGCGTCTGTCGCGTGGTATGACCTATAAAGCGGCCGTTTCCGGTCTGAACCTGGGTGGGGGCAAAGCGGTAATTATCGGGGACCCACAAACCGAAAAAACAGAACCATTATTCAGAGCGTTTGGGAAATTTGTGGATAGCCTCGGTGGACGATACATCACCGCAGAAGATGTTGGAATGACCGAGCAGAACATGGAGTTGATTTACTCGGAAACAAAATTTGTAACCGGAATTCCAAAATCATTGGGCGGAAGCGGTAATCCGTCACCCGTTACGGCTTATGGGGTGTATATGGGTATGAAGGGCGCTGCTAAGCGAGTGTATGGCGATGACTCGTTAAAGGGTAAACGAATTGGAATTCAGGGTGCCGGCAATGTAGCATCCAATCTCGCGCGATACGCGAGCCGGGAAGGGGCAGAAATATTTATAACGGATATTTTCAAAGACAAGGCTAATGCTTTAGCGAAAGAGTTATCGGCGACGTACATCAAACCGGATGAAATTTATAGTCTGGATATGGATATTTTTAGCCCTTGCGCACTCGGTGGTGTCGTTAATGATGATACCATTGGTCATCTAAACTGTGATATAATTGCCGGTGGTGCGAATAATATCCTCGATGATGAAATAAAACATGCTGAGAAATTGCTTGATCTGAATATTGTTTACGTACCGGATTACGTGATAAATGCGGGGGGGATTATAAACATCTCAAGCGAATTGGAAGGCTATAATGAAGAGAGTGCTATGCGACAAACATCCAGAATTTACGAAACCGTACTCGATATTTTAGAATATGCCGAAAATAAAAACATCACTACTGTAGCGGCTTCAAATGAACTCGCTGAAGAGAGAATTAAAAG
>PWFZ01000017.1 GCA_003555185.1 Balneolaceae bacterium
CTGGTCGACGATGAGGAGTTGCTGGAGCTTGTTGAGCTGGAAGTGCGCGAGCTATTGAGCAAGTATGAGTTTGACGGAGACAATGCGGCGGTGGTATCCGGATCGGCATTGAATGCGCTGAACGGCGAGGAGAAGGAGGAGGACAATATCATTAAGTTGATGGAAGCCATTGACGAGAAGATACCGACGCCGGACCGGGATGTAGACAAGCCGTTTTTGATGCCTGTTGAGGATGTGTTCACAATTACCGGTCGAGGTACCGTAGCCACCGGTCGTATAGAGCGCGGGGTGGTTAAGCTCAACCAGGATGTGGATATTGTGGGCATCCGTGAGGAGAAGATGAAGTCGGTTATTACCGGAATTGAGATGTTCCGCAAGATGCTCAACGAAGGCCATGCCGGAGACAATGCCGGGTTGTTGCTTCGAGGAGTAGGCAAGGATGCGTTGGAACGTGGCATGGTGATCTGTGCGCCGAATTCGATTACCCCGCACAAGAAGTTTACCTGCGAGGTGTATGTGTTGAGCAAGGATGAAGGAGGGCGTCACACGCCGTTTTTCAAGGGCTACCGTCCGCAATTCTACTTCCGTACGACCGATGTGACAGGTATCTGTGAGTTGCCGGAAGGCGTAGAGATGGTGATGCCGGGTGACAATGTGGCGATGGAAGTAAACCTTATCCAACCGGTAGCGATGGAAGAAGGACTGCGATTTGCGATCCGTGAAGGCGGACGAACCGTAGGCGCCGGCGTCGTAAGTAAAATTCTGGACTAAAAACCAATACATAAGTGGCTACCCAACAAAAAATTCGAATCAAGCTGAAATCGTATGATCATAATCTGATCGATAAATCAGCTGAAAAAATCATAAAAACTGTAAAGTCTACTGGTGCTGTTGTTTCTGGACCTATACCACTACCGACAGCAAAGAGTATTTTTACAGTGAATCGTTCACCACACGTTAATAAAAAATCACGCGAACAATTTGAATCGCGATCACACAAGCGTTTGGTCGATATTCTTTCTACCGGTTCTCAAACGGTAGATGCGTTGATGAAGCTGGAATTACCTTCCGGCGTTGATGTGGAAATAAAAGTTTAAACAGGAAATCAGTTCCTATTTACGATGACTGGACTAATTGGAAAAAAAATCGGAATGACCAGTGTGTTTGATGAAGCTGGTAAAAGCATTCCTGTCACGGTTATTGAAATCGAACCGTGCGTGATCACCCAAATTAAGTCAATGGAAGTTGACGGATACGATGCAACTCAGGTTGCCACTGGGGAAAAACGAGAAAAGTTGGTTAGCAAAGCTTTGAAAGGACACTTTGCAAAGGCCAATACCTCACCGAAGCGATATGTTCGTGAAATGCGTGATTTTGTTCCGGAGGGTGCTAAAATTGGTGACCTGTTGAATATTGAAGATGTCTTTCGGGAACAAACCTATGTTGATGTAACAGGTGTTTCTAAAGGAAAAGGTTTTCAGGGGGTCGTAAAAAGGCATGGTTTTTCGGGTGTCGGTGGTCAAACTCATGGACAAAAAGACCGGGAACGTGCACCGGGTTCAATTGGACAAGCCTCTGATCCCTCTAAAGTTTTCAAAGGAATTAAAATGGGCGGACGAACAGGGAATGACCGGGTAAAAGTCAAAAGACTTGAATTGGTTAAAATTCTCTCAGACTCTAATCTGATCCTTGTCAAAGGAGCTATTCCCGGTCCTAAGAACAAGTTGGTCGAAGTTTATAATCACCGATAATTTGAACGGCAATTCGCAATGAAAATCAAAGTATTAAAAATAGACGGATCTGATAGCGGTCGAGAAATTGAACTTGATGATTCGATCTTTGCTGCTGAGCCGAACAACTTTGTCATGTATGAAGATGTACGCTCCTATTTGGCAAATCAGCGAAAAGGGACGGCAAGCACAAAAGGCAGATCCCAGGTTCGAGGCGGCGGACGTAAGGCGTATCGTCAAAAAGGCACAGGAATGGCTCGCAGAGGGACCATTCGTTCTCCCTTGTTGAAAGGAGGGGGTACGGTATTTGGACCAAAACCGAGGGATTACAAAGTTGGACTAACCAAAAAAATGAAAAGTCTTGCCCGAAAATCTTCTTTAATATACAAGGCAAGAGAAAATGCAATCATAGTTGTAGAAGATTTTGACTTCGAGCAACCAAAGACAAAATCCATGGTCGAGGTTCTCAGGTCCGTTCAATGTGATGATAAAAAAGTCCTGCTTTTGACTCATGGCAAGAATGATTCCGTATACAAATCTGGTAAGAACATCCCCAGAATTGAGGTTCTTGAAGCAAATAAACCCGGGACATATCATATTCTGAATGCCGATGTTATTGTACTTCAGGAAAGTGCTGTAAAGCAACTGGAAGACAGTTTAAAAAGAAAGTCTGAGGAGGCAGAAGCATGAAAAGAGTTTTGATAAAACCATTGATTACTGAAAAACTAACAGGTATTCAGGAGAATCAAAATAAATATGCCTTCGAAGTTGTTCGAAGTGCCGGAAAAGAAGAAATAAAGAAAGAAATAGAGTCAATATATCCTGATGTTACTGTAACAAAGGTGAATACCATGACCAATCCTGGAAAACCCAAGGGTAGACACACAAAGCGTGGTTTCATATCAGGTAAAACAACTGCTACCAAGAAAGCAATTATCTCTGTTAAAGAAGGA
>PWFZ01000311.1 GCA_003555185.1 Balneolaceae bacterium
CAGCGCACAGGTTGCCGCATCAGCCATCAAGAAGATGCGTACCTCAATGTCGTCTTTACCCAGCTGATTCGCTATGCGCATGGCGTATAGGCATTTTCAGTCCCATAGGGAGGATCGTTAATAATAATGTTAATAATAATGAGTGCAGTCATAATCAGATATATTTTAATGAATGTATGTTTAATCATAAAGAACTTTTTCCGGAAATACGTTATTCTTTTGATTTGTATTTTTATAATGCTCTTCGTCGTCATCAATTTCACTGTGAAAATAGCGTTTCTTTAAAATAAGAAGCGCAGATTCGCAGGAGGTATTATAAAAAAACAACAATATGGCAAGATTGGCGAAGAGAGTTCTCTTAATGAGCGGGTAGGATACAGAAATTATTGCTTTAGATATTTGTTGATAAAATAATTTAAGCCGGTAATTTCAATTCCTTCATTACTTTTAACCTTTTGATTAAGTACTTCTTTAGCCGGTTCAAAGTTAGTATGCATTGTTGTGATGTTAATTGGGTTTCTGCTTTTGTCATAAATACTAAAGCCTCCTGACCCAACTTTGATTTTCGTAATATCACCATACAAGATGGTTTTTGAACTATTACCAATTTTGCTAATCTCATTATCGTCAACGAAGACTTCCTTTTGATTAAATCTTGAAATGCCTATTGCAGCTCCCACGATAATAACAGAACCAACAAACGTTATAGGCAAAAGCAATTGAAAAGATTGTACACCGGCAAAATGAAGAAATGTGGAGGAAAATGTAAAAAAGGAAACAAAGAAAAATATCCAGTATTTAGGGTTCAATTTTAGTTTAATCATGATCCATGATGTATAGAATTTGCGGGTAGAAATTTAGTGTACAACACTACCGATAAATAGCTGTTTGCATTATACTTCAAAACATTTATCCTTCCAATTATTGCTTTTATACAGGATAGGAATCTATCAAAACCGAAAAAGAATGTCTTCAATGACGGATTTCTTTCTATAAACGCTTGCCACTGCTGCAACCCAAATGGCTCCGTGGAATAGGGGTGATATTCATGCTATACTTACATCAAGCATAGTTATGGCAGGCCCGAAGAAGAACATGAAAATATACATATCACCAAAGAACAATAGATATAAAGGTATCAGCGTCCCAAAAACGTTATGGCCGCATTTACGTATTTATTCTCATACTTCTCACGAGATTCTTTCAATGCACTTTTATGTTCTTTTGACTTCAGTTTTTTACGGAGCTTGCGATTTAAATCTTTCATGAATAATATTTTTGCACCCTATCAACTCTTTCTTGTACATCCCGCGTCCAAGTATCACAATAGTTGATTACGTCCGGAAAGAAGATCTGAGAGATCCGACAAGTGCTTTAAAAAGTCTTCCATTATAAGGTTTTGACTTTTTATTTACTAAACTTTGGAATTAAAACAAGCAACTATGGGAACCAACGGCACCTCCGTGTCCCAGTTGATACGCTTTTCATGTAACTAAAACTCTCTACTCCCATCAGGTTGGTATTCCCACCTCATTGTCAAACTTCCTGAATGAGTTATCGTATTTGAAGATGATGTGTCTGAAGTTGCCCAAACATCCTTTATCAAAATTTTCGCAAAATGATTATTCTTAGTTTTTACTCCCCAAACCTGATTAATTTTGAGGGGGAGGGCAAGCTCAGTTAAGGTTGTATCGGGGATTAAAGTTAATGAATCAAAATAGTTGCCGGCACTATCCGGTGTAGCTGCATTTGATAGTAGAACAAATGTGGGTTCTAAATCAGGTTCTGCCAAATATAAGCCTTCAACTTTATTCTCAGAGAGATGTACCAACACTAAGAAATCGGGGATAGTATTTGGGCGTTCGGCCAGCGTGAATGATTCACCTTCTTCAAATAAAAAACCCGTTGTAATATCATCTCCTTCAGTATAAACGATTTCAAGTGTTCCGGATGTTGGGTATGGTTCCGGATTCGTTGTGCAACCCCAAAAAGAATAAAGAAGAATAAGGATGATCAGAAAATTTTGATATTTCATAAGACGCACAATTTAGTTACATAATATTAGGTACTTCTGCAGTGGCCGGCAATTATTGACCTAATCATTAAGGTATGATTGTTATCGGTTCTGTTGAAAACTCAAATTCATTTAATTTCTCTCCATCTTGTAAGTATCGTACAGTGAATTGAATTTCAGAAGCTTCTGAGGGGCCGGATTTTAACAAAAAAATCAATTGATCCGGTACGCTGGGCTCTTCGGTGATAAAATCAGTGAGGTTGACGCGCTTCGGGCCTTCGCGCATATAAAGAGCATAAACCTCATAATATAATGTGAATTTCCTAATCCAGTTTTTTAATTGGAAAACCTTCAATTTCTTTTAGATCGATAATTTTTGATTCATTTTTAAACAATGATGGTAAATTAATTTCCTCAGGATCAATAGTCGGCTAGATGTCAATACGAGATACAGTGACTGCTTTCGAGAGCAATTCCTATGATCTCAAATTCGTCGGCGTAATTACAAGCTCATCATATCAATTTAGCGACGAAAAATCATGCCGATTTTAAAATTCAGATATCCCTCCTCAACGTTCTGAGTAGACTCCGGGTTAGCCGTTCTCTTCTGAAATTTTCTGTGTGGGTTTACTTTTCAAGCGGACCTGTCGGAGGCTC
>PWFZ01000369.1 GCA_003555185.1 Balneolaceae bacterium
AACGGCAAGTGCTAGTCCGTTTGTGGAGTCGAGGCCAAGAGGCTCAACCAATGGTGCACAAATGGCCGCCGCCGTAATAATAGCCACCGTTGACGATCCCTGCGCTGTTTTTAAAAATGCGGCAATTAAAAAGGGAACTAGTACCCCCAGCCCTCCTATGGCAGCAAATTGGGCAGCAAACTCTCCCAAATCTGTTTGACGGAGTACTTCACCAAATGCACCGCCCGCACCGGTTATCAAAATGATAATTCCGGCCTTTTTCAAACCCTCCTCCAGCCATTCATTTTGAATTCGTTTTCTCCCGTCAGACACCATAAAGAATGCGATTACTACGCCGATTAAAAGCGCAATAATTGGGTCACCCAAAAATACCGCCATACTTAAAAAAGCCCCTTCCCCAAACGGAGCGGTAGGATATTCCGCAATAGATTTCATCGCAATTAAAAAAATCGGCGCCAAAATTGGAGCGACAGCAATTTTGAACGATGGAGCATTTTTGGCAGCGATCTCTTTTTCGTCCCCAATATCGTATTCCACTGTATGCTTACCGCAAAACAGAATCGCCCATAAAAGTGCTGATATCATTACAGGAACAGACACGATCAGGCCAAAAATCAACACCCTGCCAATATCTGCCCCTAATGTAGCTGCAGCGGCTAAAGGGCCCGGTGTCGGTGGAACGAATACATGAGTAGCATACGGTCCTGAAGCCAATGCCCCTGCCAAAACCGTAAGCGTAATTTTTGTGCGTCGGGCTATGGCTTTATTGATCGCTGATAAAACGATAAATCCCGAATCACAGAAAACAGGAATCGACACGATATACCCGGTTAGACTCATGGAAAAAGGTGAATTTTTCTCACCTACAGTATTCAGAATTTTATTAGCCAGCACCTTGGCACCACCGCTTCGGTCGAGATACTCCCCAATAATGGCGCCGGCCGCAATTACAATTCCAATGCTTTGCAATGTTGACCCAAACCCTCCTGCGATTGAGCCTATTAGTTCACCGGTTTCGATACGGGCTAAAAATCCCATTGAAACAGCACCGAATATAAGCGCCAAAAACGGATGGATTTTTAAACGGGCAGTCATCCAAACGATAATAGCAACTACCAGCAGAAGCCAGAGAAAGATGATCATTTATATTATTTTATATATGATTGCCTACAGAATTTTACAGCTCTCTCACCCAAATATTCCGGAAGCTTACATAATCACCATGATCCTGCAGCCCAATTGGCAATTCTCTTGGATGCTCCACGTATTTCGACAGCCCTATATATACTGTTGGACCCTGCAACTTCTGTCTGTGATGAATTAATACCCCATTATGCAAAACGGTAATATATGCCGGTTTGATGAGTGAGCCATCATCATCGAAATGGGCTGCTTCAAAAAAGATATCATACGATTGCCATTCACCGGGCTTTTTACTCGCATTTACCATCGGTGCCTCTTGCTTGTATAACGATCCTGCCTGACCATTTGAATAGGTTTCATTCTGCCAGGAATCCAATACCTGAACTTCATAGAGTCCCTGTAAAAATACACCACTGTTACCACGCCCCTGTCCGTCACCGTCAATTTCTTCAGGTGTTCTCCATTCGATGTGCAATTGAACATCTCTAAACCTCTGCTTAGTCATGATATTACCGGAACCGGGAACAACCGTCATTGCTCCATTCTCAACGTTCCACGGAGCAGCACCATGATCTTCTTCTAATGCATTCAGGTAATCAGGAACTCCGGGGATGTCGGGAAAATAACCCGGAGCTGATGTCCATTCAGACAGATCCGACCCATCAAACAGAATAATTGCATCCGAGGGTGGCTCCCCAAGATTTTCTGTATATACAGAATCTTCAACAGGCGTCCAGTCGTTAGTTAAGTCAGGGTGCCATTCAAGGTCTTGATTTTGCGCCTGCAGGGAGGCCCCCAAAAATAAAATTATGAGGAATGCAGATAAACTGATGACAGGTGATTTCATAATAGTAGGGGTTATATCATTATTTGAGTAATTTGGGTTAAATAATGTACAACTCCTCCCTCTAACTTTCACCTTTCTGTATAATTAGCACCTAATCTAAACAAGCGTGGATAATAATTTTACTCTGTGTATACTTGTTTATGGAAAAAAGTTTAAGCTCATTTATTGCTCAGAAGATTTCAGATGCTAAAATTACAGGTCCTGAATTAACAAAAATTATATCAGAGACTTCGGAGCTGGGTTTCCCACTACCCGAAATTAAACAGGTACTGTTCAAAACCTGTGACTCCCCTGCCATACAACAGGCATGGAGTAAATGGAATGAAGTGAACGATCGTGAAGAAATTCGTCTGCGTCTACAGGCAATTCTGGGATTTAAAACATTCGACAACTCTTTGGTCCCCTTTGTCCTCTTTTTCTTCCGGGCATCTGATCCTGTCGTTTACCAAACTGCCGCACAAATTGCCGGAAAATGGCTACATGTCGATAGGGATCTCCAAAAATATATAGCTCAGTACGCAAAGCTTAAAAAAGTGGATCTTAATGAGCCGATTCAGTTTAATGGACAGCGTGCCAGGCGACGTTTATTAATTACTCTAGCCGAGCACTATGCGGTTCACGGTCCATCTCTTGACCTTGATGGTAATATATTTAGCCTTAGCTACACTCTGGATGTTGACAGTCTAATAAAGAAACTTCCACAATCACAGCTAGATATCAGCATACTTATGCTGACTCTAAGTATTTTATATAAGCATGGTGATAATAAGGCGAGAGAGTTATCCAAAATACTGCTCCAGCTTCCTCAAAGTGATACCTTTTCTATCCAAAGTTGGGACAGAAATATTATTCGAATTTGGGGGATTTTACTTTCGGTTTTCCCTGATGGAAATGAAGCTAAACAGGACATTTGGAAAGCCTATCTGCAAAAATCTCTGAATTTTCTTAACGACACCCGTACTTTTACAGACAGGTTAAGATCACTCTATAGAGTTGACGAAATTCTGCGCTCAGCCGTTTTCAACTTTGACCTTTCTACCAAATTTATAGATTCACTTTTCCCTCCCGATAGTTCGGTTGATATTTGTTTGTTCTGTAAAATTCGGCTAATTCACTGGCTTTATCGTGAAAAAAGCCTTGAAAATATTACTTCTAAAGTGTTATTAGACACAAGAGAGTTATCAAACAGTACCGTTCTTCAATTTCTTCAACGAGATATTCAGCTTCACAATGATCAGGATCACCTTAATGCTTTTTTATCGCTTTCTGAGGTTATATCATCAAACACCCGGTGGCGTAGTCAATCACTAACAGAAAGAACATGGAGTGCATTTTTTCTTTTAGATTTTTCTGTTCATTGCCAGTCTATGCCTGCAGACGAACTAAACCAACTCATTACCATAATATCTGCAGAAATAGACTTTTCAGTTCCTGTTGATGAGTGCAGTAAATTACACATCGTTCTTTCTGCAGTTCTTAACCGGCTGATATCAGCGGAACAGACAGCAAAAGGAAATATACCTGACGGAAAATTAATTCATAAAATTTCTGATGAGTTCCTCCTGCTTGAGCTTCTGCCTAGTGAAACCGATACAGGGCTTCTGCCGGTACTTGCTGATGCATTCGAAAATCAGATTCGACTTTTACTAACCACAGATCCCGCATTCAAGCTTGATCATTATCTTTATCAAATATCTATCCGTGAGCCCAACCGGAAATTTTACCGATATATTAAGGAGCTGAGTCGGGAAAGGAGTTATTCCAACACTAAAAATGAGCCGGCTTATTTTTCAGAGAAAATTCAGTTTCTCTACCAGCAATCTGGCTCAAATCAAGTATTAGAAGTTCCCAAAGAGCTTTCTGACAATAGATTCTGGACTTCTTTACAAACCATTCGTCAACGATTACATCATGCCGGATTATCTGATGATCTGTTTTCACTGATCAATACATTCGAGAGGGAATTGGATGGTACCGGGGCTGAAAACATCACCCCTGAGTCAACACTTCATGATTTGGTTAATATAGTACAGCCTGATAACAGGTTATGGTTTCGTTCAGGATACCCGGCAAAATCTGAATATAATGTTCGAACGTTCAACCAACAGCTGTTGGAGCAACAGCAACTCATTAAAGGTCATCGCGAGAAGCTTGTACCGAATTATTTTGAAAGAACTGATGAATTAGCTGAAACTGTACAACGTTTGAAAATGGAAATTGACAGGACTGCTGCATTATTAGTTCCTGTTTTAAGTGGAAATGAATCTCATCTGATTTATCAACTTCGTGATCGAATTCATTTTCTGCTCAACGAATGGGTGCATAACATTCAAGTTATTTCAGACAAATGGAATCATTTAAAAAAAGAGCTTCCATCGGAAGGAATTAAATTATGGGAGCCAATTTTTGAGGTAGCTGTTAATCAATCCAACTCCTCACACAGTTCAATTTTGTTAAACGTATTAATTAATACCTACATCCGACCCGGGCAAGTATCGATACAAAAAACGTGGTATAAACGATATCAGGTATTATCCTGGGCTTGTCAATCGTCAACGCTTAAACAACTCAATCCGGAAACAAAAGGTTATTGGCTATCAATATTGCGCAAACACTGGAAAGAGATGCTGCAAAGTGCCATCGATGAAAAACAGGAAGCCCGTGTTTTGCAGCTGGTTCGTGAACCGGCATTATCCATTTTGCGGGATACAGACTCTATCCGTCTAATTCTAAATGATGTAAAAAAATGGTGCTTTGACCGGTACGATTTTAACCACGCTACCATCTGTAACAGGGAAATCAATCGTGGTTCTAACCCCGTAAATGTTGGACTGAAAACAGTTCGGGAATATTTCGGACATTTCACAAATGTCTGGATCGCCTTGGTTGTAGGCGTTATTATGATGTTTGATTTTGGAGATCCATGGACGGAGCTTGCTGAAATTGGTGATGTTACGGGAGTTCTTTTCACCTTTATACTGGGAGTTGGTGGTACTTATCTCTATGTATTTGCTGACCTTCGTAAAAAAGTAACTTTTGTTAAAACTGACCCCTTCAATTGGGCGTCACAGTTTTGGCGGGTTGGACTCTTTTTGGCAATTACCCTTCTGTTTACGGTATTGGTTGTACTCCTTTTTTGGTATATGTTTTCCAGTACCGACCAGGTCGTTCATGGAGTAAATGCCATGTGGCACATTATGGCATGGACCGGTTTTGCCCTATTTGTAGGTGTATTTTTCGGGTTGATTGGCAAACAGTAAAAAAAAAATCCCCGCCAATTTCTCAGCGGGGATTTGTTAGATATCGATCAATTTTCAGTAATTAATCTGTTATTCGGGTTAACTCTGCTTTAAACCGTGGTTCTTCGTGTCGCTCCAAAAAGTAAACAAATTTCTCTTCTTCAGGGATATATTCCATGGACCATACATTGGTAACTGCCTCCGGAAGGATTTCAGCTGTATGCTCGTCTGCCGCGAAATACTGCTTATATTCATTCCCACGATCATCGGCATAACCACCATATCCGGTTAAAGGCTCTTCGCCTTCCTCATATACATTATCACCAATGTGCTCGTGGTAAAGGTGAAGACCTCCTTCGCGCTTCTCAAGCACCCAAGTCGCGTGCCAGGTATCGCCGTCACGTATGAAGTCCACTTCAATTTTTTCTTCTTCACATGACTTGACGTAAGCTCTAAGCTCAGTATCTACAAGTGCGTGATCCGGAGCTTCTTCGGGATAGACAGATGCCCCAACAAATGTTTCACCACAAAGAGACGAAAGGTTATTAAAAAATGCTTCTTGTGGCGTTTCAGGCCCTTCTACTGAAGCTCTTTCTTCGCCGCAAGCAGCAATAGTAAAAAATAACAGTAGAACAGCAATCGTATTAATCTTCATTCTTCATTTTTTTTAGTTTGAAATTGATTCGCTAAAATGATCAATCAGACTATTAAATACAAAAATCTGTATCTTTCTTTCCACGAAATTTATCACACGATCAGAATTAAAAGGTCAAATGAGTAAAACGATTGAGTCGTACAAGCTGGGAAATGTAGAAGTTGTCATTTCAGAAACAGATCAAAAAGACCGTCTTCATGTAGATTGTAACGACGGCACCTATCATTCAGAATTCACCGTACGCATGTATGAGTATGAAAACTACAAGCGCCACATGAATCAAAAAATTAAGCTCGCCTACAACAAACAGCACGAAGAAGAGGATTCTATTAATTAATTTGAATAACTGATCTAATACTGATATTATAGTACTAAAATCATAGTACTATGATGAAAAACATCTCTCTTCTTCCAATCTTATTGATAACAGCCTGCACTGCGACTCAGGATAATGGTCAAGTACCAATCACAGAATACACTGTTGACAACAGTGCATTGATCATCAGCGCGGAGACTCACGACGACATTGCTCAACCCGCCAATATTCGTTCAACAAGCAATGGGTTTTTGCTTTATGATTACGGCGCTCAAAAAGTTTTTCATTTTGATGAGGATGGAAACAAAACCATTGAATTTGGCAGTGAAGGTGACGGCCCCGGAGAGTTTCGATATGTGGCAGAATTATGGAGTTTTAATGATCTGTATGTGTTGTACGATCGGGACGGCGCCAAGCATATTCACTATCAGAAAGATGGTTCTTTTGTGAATGAAGTATCGCTTGATTCAGAAACTTTTACCACAACGATGTATGCCCATACACCCCACCAGATTTATATTCCAAGAAACGGCAAAGACGGATCATTAATTCGTTTTATAGATACGGAAATGAATGATTCCCAACTATTTGGACAAGCCGTTGGCGAGGCAGATGAAACCATTGATTTGGATCATGCTCGACAACGTATCAACAGTGGACAGGTACCCGCATTTATGCAGAATCAGATCTTATTGAGCGGAAATGAACATGGGGTATTTGCATTTCAACAGACAACCAATTTGCTTCAACTTTATAATCATACCGAAGATCTTGAATGGGAAGTTGACATAAATTCACCTGCATCAGATGGCATTTTTAACCAGTTTGTTGAAAACAATAAAATGATGGCTGAAAGAGGCAGAGGAAATATCATCATGCTGCAGTTTGCCGATCACCTTGAAGCTACCGAATCCGGAGTAGCCGTTTTATTAAATACAGTTGAAGATACTCCTTTAACGGTGGCCTGGATTCCCAATGATGGTAGCCACATATCTGTCGTGCAATTCCCAACTTTAGATGAAATGAAACCCACCCTTTTTACTATCAACCATGCTGAAAACACGGTCTTTTTTGCATCGCGATTTACAGGAGAGGTTTTTAAGGCACCTTGGCCAATATAAATAGATTTTTTTCTCTTGGATATGCCAATCACAAAATCAGCATGGCATCCCCAAAGGAATAGAACCGGTACTTTTCGGTAATGGCAT
This sequence comes from Balneolaceae bacterium, assembly GCA_003555185.1. Taxonomy (GTDB): domain Bacteria; phylum Bacteroidota; class Rhodothermia; order Balneolales; family Balneolaceae; genus SW132. Next base: position 7,409 of record PWFZ01000369.1, read on the forward strand.
GTTTGTAGAGGCGATGAGTTTCATCAAACCCCATAAAAGCAGAAACCAGCATCAGCAGCGTGCTTTTTGGGAGATGAAAGTTGGTGATCAAATGATCCACTGATTTAAACTGATAGCCGGGCGTGATAAAAATATCTGTATCGCCGGTGCAGGGCTCAAAACTGCCATCTTTATTTACAGCCGATTCTAAAACCCGAACGCTGGTGGTTCCCACTGCCGTAATATTTTTTGATGCGTTCAGCTCAGTTGCCTGCTTACTTGTGATCTGGTACCACTCACTGTGCATAATGTGCTCATCAATATTATCCGCTTTCACCGGGGCAAACGTTCCAAGCCCCACATGAAGCGTCACCTCTTTTTTCTGAATTCCCTGATCTTTAAGCTTGGTCAATAATTCGTCTGTGAAATGGAGTCCGGCCGTGGGTGCGGCTTTACTTCCCGAATCTTTTGCGAACACAGTTTGATAGCGGTCCGCCAGCGACTCGTCGCGCTCAATGTATGGCGGAAATGGTGTGTGTTTAAACGGAGTAATGGCATCATCATCCAGCGAGTGGCTCAACTGAATGGTTCGAATTCCATCCTCAGCGATATTGATGGTTTTGGCTGTCACCTGATCGGTAAGCTGCGCCGTTTTCCCAACCTTAAACTTTTTACCGGGTCGCACCATCGCCTCCACCACTTTGTCATTAACCGCTTTGGTGACAAAAATTTCAATTTTTCCATCATTAAAGAGCAGCCTACACTTCTCCACCTTACTGTTATTTACTACAAGTGATGTTTCTGCCGGCAGATACTTCCCAATATTGTAGAAATAATCGTCGGTTATAGACTGATCTTTCCGGTTGTAGATCAATAACCTTGAGTGATCTCTTGGAGTAGCCGGTTGTTGAGCGATAAGTTCTTCGGGGAGGTGGTAATCAAAATCGTTAAGGGTGTACTTCACAGAATAAATTATTTTATTATAGTATTAGAATTATGACCATAAAAAGTCCCCCTTAGAAAAGGGGGAATGAGGGGGATGTTCATCAGAATGTGGAGAAATCAATGAACACCCCTCTAAATCTCCCCTTGTTAGGGGAGACTTATTACACACTTAATGATATTAAATATTAATAGAACTGAGGTATTACTTTATGAAAGCGAAACATTTTGATAAAACATTTGATAGCGGTGAAAGCATCATTGACGCCTTGGATCTTTCAAAAGCAAAACGGACTTCATTGGAGTCAAAACGTGTTAATGTTGATTTCCCTGAGTGGATGGTACATTCACTCGATAAAGAAGCCAAACGAATAGGTGTTTCAAGACAATCCGTTATTAAAATGTGGTTAGCAGAAAGGCTTGAAAAAGCCGGCTCTTAAATCGCTTTACCCTACTAAAATACCCAGTCTTTTTTGCACTTCTTCAACAATGCCATCCGGTCCGATACCAACTTCATCATGAAGCTGACGCTGAGTTCCGTGTTCTACAATCTGATCGGGGACTCCCATAATTTTAACAGGGACAGCAACTCCCTGTTCAGCCACATATTCGGCAACTGCGGAACCAAATCCGCCAATTTTTGCGCCATCTTCAAGAGTAATGATTTGATCATAGTTTAGAAGCACATGATCAATCATATCGGTATCCAATGGTTTGGCGTACCTCATATCAAAGTGGCCAATATTGATGCCCTCTTTTTCTAGTGCTGACGAAGCTTCGATAACATATTTTCCAATTGGACCAAAGCTGAGTAGAGCAATTTTATCGCCCTCTTTAATTACCCGTCCTTTGCCAATTTCTGTTTTCAAAAATTCTTTACGGACAGTCATTCCGGTTGAGCGTCCCCGGGGATAACGAATTGCCCACGCTGCATCATTATAATCTGATGCGGTGTACATCATATCCCGCAATTCCTGCTCATTCATAGGAGAAGAAACTATCATATTGGGAATGGCTCTCAAATAGGCAGTATCGTAAAGCCCATGGTGTGTGGGGCCATCAGCCCCGACGAGTCCGGCCCGATCAATACAAAATACAACCGGGAGGTTTTGAATGGCTACATCGTGTATTACCTGATCGTATGCTCTTTGCAAAAATGTAGAATACAGTGCCGCAAATGGTTTTTTACCTTCTGTTGCCAAACCCGCAGCAAATGTAACCGCATGCTGTTCCGCGATCCCTACATCAAAAGATCGTTCGGGAAATGTTTTCATCATCGGCCAAAGACTTGATCCACTCGGCATTGCGGGAGTAATAGCTACAATCTCTTCATTTTGTGCAGCGAGTTCTACAAGAGCCTCTCCGAACACATCCTGGTATTTTGGCGCCGGCTTTTTACCATTTGTTGCTGGAACAAGAGATTTCCCGGTGATTTTATCAAACGGACTACTTTGGGCGTGCCACTTTGTTTGCTCTCGTTCAGCAGGAGAAAACCCTTTCCCTTTAACCGTTACGATATGCAAAATTTTAGGGCCTGAAACCGTACGTAAATCCTCCAATTGCCGGCGTAGTGCATCTACATTATGGCCATCAACAGGACCATAATATTTAAAACCCAATGCCTGAAATAGTGCTCCCGGAGTAATAGCAGCAGTTACTGCCCGCTCCAATTTCGATGCGGCTTTTCGCATCTTTTCGCCTGCTCCTTTAAAGTGGCCGAGGAGATCATAAATCTCATCACGCATTTTATTAAAAGTCTTTGTGGTAGTTATCTCAGCCAGATACTCCTTTAATGCGCCTACATTTGGGTCAATCGACATATTGTTGTCGTTTAAAACCACCAGCAAATCCGAATTCAGCGCGCCGGCGTTATTCATCGCCTCAAAAGCCATTCCACCTGTCATAGCGCCATCACCAATAACCGATACCACCTTCTTATTTTCTTTATTCAAATCTCGTGCTATTGCCATTCCAAGTCCCCCTGAAATAGATGTACTTGAATGCCCTACACCAAATGTATCGTATTCACTTTCAGATCTCTTAGGAAAGCCGGACAACCCGTTGTACAGCCTGTTTGTATGGAATTGCTCCCTCCTGCCCGTTAAGATTTTATGTCCGTAGGCTTGATGTCCAACATCCCACAGCAACTTATCATCCGGGGTGTTATAGGTGTAATGAATAGCTACTGTTAATTCAATTACCCCAAGACTTGCTCCAAAATGTCCACCATGAACCGAGACCATATCGATGATAAAATTCCTTAACTCATCGCAAACTTCACGAAGTTGTTCAGGCTTTAATTTTTTTAAATCATCCGGGGAGTTGATTTGAGCAAGAAGGGGGCCGGGTATTGGTTTGTAATTCTCCATGAGGTATTTCGATTATTTGGCCTTTTCAATTTCTTCAATCTTTAAGACAGCACTTTCGAGCGTTTCACTGCAGATTTGTGATAATTTCAGGCCTTTTTCATAATATTTAACAGAATCTTCCAACGTTATTTCGTCGTTGTCAAGTTTTTCAACTATAGCTTCTAATTCCTTTAAAGCTTCTTCAAAGCTTGGGCGTTCCTCTTCAATCATAATTTCTTCCATTGGTGTATTTTCTTACTGCCTCACAAGGTACGTTATCACCCAATCACCGTCAAATACTCTTCATTATGTTCACATTACTGTCCAAAAATGATGCGCCTATTAATTGAAAAATAATCGTGGTTTAATTCTCGCAAAGTCTCGCTATTTTCACGAGTTTCTGATGACCTCCCTCCCTTTCTGAGGCTATCCAAAAAGGGTGGGTAAAAAATAATTTATAGACTTTAAGTCATGCCACGCAATGGCGTGGCATCTCCTGTTTTGTTTAGAGACATGAGATCTCGCTGACGCGTTCAAAAAATGAGCGTCCCGAAGGATTTCGGGACGGGATGACACCCTTTTTGGACAGCCTCGTCTCTTAATAACTACTTTATTAACCTTCTTTCTATATGTTCCCCATCCGATGTATACATTAATGACCCGTCAATACTCGTATAGGGTTTTTCGGATCCTACCCTAAATAGATTTTTAATAGCTTCATTTCCAGGGTGACCAAATTGATTGCGAAATCCCAGGGAAAATGCTGTAATATTCGGTTTAACGAACTCCACGAATGTTGCCGTTGAACTTGTTCGGCTTCCATGATGACCTGCTTTCAAAAAATTCGTATCCAAAAAATCGCCATATTCCTTTACCATTTTTGCTTCCTGTTCTGTTTCCGCATCTCCCATAAAAAGGAACGAAGTTTTGCCATATTGCAGCCTGAAAGCCAATGAATGATTATTGGGATTCTGATCTAGTCCGGAAATCAGATTAGGGCCTAGTACATAAAATCTGACGGATGGATCGATCTCCAGAAGATCACCACTACCCACATCATAAATGGGAATATTCATTTCCGATGCCAGTTCATTGTATCGCCTGTACAGCATCGAATCATATGGATAATCACTGTGAACTATTTTGCCTATCGACATAGCCTTCATCAAAGCAGGTAATCCCCCAATGTGATCAGCATGTGGGTGCGACAAAATAACTGCATCAATATGATATACGCCTAAATAATCAAAGTATGGTATCAACACTCTCTCGCCACTATTTCCCATAGGTGACCATCTACCGGCGTCTGCAAGAACATGCTTACCTGATGGTGTTTTTATATGTACCGCATCTCCCTGTCCCACATCTAAAACCGTAATTTCCAACTTGTTTACTGTAGGTTTTTGTAAATAAGACTCAATCAAAAAAAGATTAAATGACATCAGAAAACAGATCACCATTTTCCATCGTAT
>PWFZ01000384.1 GCA_003555185.1 Balneolaceae bacterium
CAACTTTCTGTAACCGCCGCTTAAAAGAGCTGCTTAAATTTCGCTTTATACGAAGAGAACTTGAGAAGTTTTTTGCATCCCCTGAAAACCGAAAAGTAACTTTTGATCCATTTGCATGCTGAGCAATATCAAAACTAAATAACAGCGATTTGTAAGGTCCGCTTTTATAGCTTCGCCGGACCTTTAGATGAAAAGGCGCCTCCCACTCATAGGGCTCTTCTTCCCAAATATCTGTTTTGTGAATTTGCTCGTAGGTAAGTTCTTTATGACCTTTCGATACATCCTGAGAGACGGATGCATGCTGAACCGGAAGTTGACCCATGTCTTTAAACAGGCGATTGGTATCAGATAATAGTGGCCATAACTGCTCAGGCGCAGATTTGGAGATAAATTGCCATCGATATGAAAAAGGGTAATCCATCAAATTTAATTAGAGAACACAGTGTCGAGATTCTGAGTACGATACCTTATCTTATTTTTGTCTTAAGGATATCTACTTAATAGAGCATTGAAACCTATAATTGTTACAAAATAAATAAATAATATGGCTGTAGAGCGAACACTTACCATACTTAAACCTGACTGCGTACGAAAAAATCTGGCAGGTGAAGTTACAAAAAGAATTCAGGAAGCTGGATTTAAAATTTTAGCGATGAAACTAACGCGACTTACTAAAGAGACTGCCGGTGGATTTTACGCGGTACACAAAGAACGTCCATTTTATGGCGAGCTGGTTGAATTTATGAGCAGCGGAGCATGTGTTCCAATGATCCTCGAAAAGGAAAATGCTATTGAAGATTTCAGAACGTTAATTGGCGCAACAAATCCATCAGAAGCAGCCGAGGGAACCATACGTGCTGACTTTGCTGATAGTGTTGGCGAAAATATTGTTCATGGCTCAGATTCCGTTGAAAACGGAAAAATTGAAGGCGCTTATTTCTTCTCAGAAGCTGAAGTAATTGCAAACAACTCCTGAATATAATTTTTAACTCCTCTTCAATTTAGAAGAGGGGTTATATTTTTCATCCATTCGATATGATTAAGTATTTATCTCTTCTGTTTACGCTTTTAATCTCCCTGATCGTTTATTCAGGCTGTGAACCCCATCAAGCCGATTTAACACCCGTAAAGACCGGCGCACAAAATCTTCTTGATAACCATTTAGGAGAACTGGAAGGCAAACGCGTTGGTTTGGTGATGAATCCAACGGCCGTGGTCGATGGTGTACACATGCTGGATACATTGATCGCGTCAGGGGTTGAGGTTTCAGCTCTCTTTGCACCCGAGCACGGATTTCGTGGAGAGGCCGGAGCAGGTGAAATCATAGAAGATGGAATCGATCAGGGGACAGGGCTGCCGGTGTTTTCTTTGTATGGTTCAACCCGGAAACCGACCATGGAAATGCTTGATCACGTAGATATTCTGCTGTTTGATATGCAGGATGTGGGAGCAAGATTTTACACCTATTATGCAACGATGGGTTTGGTTCTCGAAGCCGCCGCCGAAGCAGAAATACCCGTTTGGATTCTGGATCGACCCAACCCGATGGGTGGAGATTATGTGAGCGGATGGATAATGGAAGATGAATTTACATCGTTTGTGGGACCCTATCCCTTACCCGTGGCCCATGGAATGACAATGGGAGAGCTGGCGCAAATAATTGTGGGTGAACAGTGGCTGGATACAGTAGTCCAGCCGGACATTAATATTATTTCCATGAGCGGATGGGAACGTCAGATGAAGTGGCCCGACACAGGATTAAGCTGGGTAGCTCCATCACCTAATTTACCCACGTTTGAACATGCAATGGTGTATCTGGGCACCTGTTTTATTGAGGGGACCACGCTTTCGGAAGGACGCGGAACCGAGAACCCATTCCTTACACTTGGCTCTCCAAATACTTTACTGGAGGCTGGGCAGATGGAATCATTAAACAGCCGTGTACAATTTGCATTTATCTCTGCAACAGAATTTTTACCCAAAGAAATACCCGGTGTTGCAATCAGCCCAAAACATGAAGGAGAGTTGAGCAGGGGGGTTAAAATCCGGTTAGAGTCTTTTCAATATGATCCGGTTCGTAATGGACTGCTCATTTTTAAAGAGTTGATGGATGCATCACACGAAGCTGAAACAAACTCTTTTCTCTATCGTCTATCGGGTACCAAAAAAATCGATTCTATATTAGATGGAACCGAAGATCCTCTGATCACAAATTTTGAGCTTGATGAATTTATCGAGATGAGAGAATCGTACCTGCTATATTAACTTTTAAATGTTAGTTACAGGTAAGAATTTGTTGAGGAGTGTCCCCCTTTTGAAGGGGACATTTTGGATTCGATTTCTTATATAGAACTTAGCTTTTTATCTCTTTTTGTCTCCGCCACTCGTAGCAGACAAGTGCAGCACTAACGGAGGCGTTTAGGGATTCAATATCGTTAGACATGGGAACTGAGAGCAAAAAGTCGCAGTGTTCTCCTGTTTTCTTTCGCATACCGCGCCCTTCATTACCGACAACAAACGCCATGGGTACATCAAATTTTTGGTCCCAGATCTGTGTTTTAGCGTTTTGATCCAGTCCCGCTATCCAAAATTTATTCTCTTTGAGCTGAAGAATGGCCTGGTTCAAATTTACAGCGCGAACGATTGGAATCTTACCTGCTGTTCCTGCACTGGTTTTAAAAACGGTAGCATTTACAGGTGCCTGCCGATGCTTAGGTACAATAACGGCTGTCATACCGGAAGCGGCTGCCGTTCTAAGTATAGCACCAAAGTTGTGAGGGTCCTCAATTTCATCTAATAACAGAATAGCCGTTTCCGGTGTTGGTTCGATGTTTTCGAGCCATTCTTCGAACTCCTGATAATTTATTTCAGAAATTCCGGCAACAATTCCCTGTGTATTTACTCTTCCTACTAAGTCGAATAATTTACTTTCGGGAACTTCCGTTATAGGAATTCGATTTTCAGAAGCAAACTGATAGATATGTGATAGATTAATTCCGGTAATACCTTTTCGGATGTAAATCTTGTCTACATTTTTCGGATTGGACTGTAGTTGTTCTTCTACAGGTTTGATTCCAAAAATGTAATTGTTAAATGTTTCGTCAATTTGATCACTTTTCATTAGTTCGTTTGCAAATTAAGTTTCTGTTTGTATACTATAGAGTGTTCTCATTCGTAACAAGATAACAAGATAGAAGTGTTCTTTTTAATACTTAGAAAGTACGACCATGTATGAAGATCCAAAAGAAAAAAATACATACGTTGGATGTCAAAACGTAGAGAGTGAAAAAAGGTCTGAAAGCAGCCTTATTCAAAAAAGTTTAACCTGGATACACGCCGGTATTCTTGTACCCATGGTAGCTGGAGTATTACAAATATTAATTGGGCTTACGCTTGTAAGTATATCCATTTTAGGATTGCTGGAGCCGGTATGGATTTCAGCCGTTTTAAGCATATTGGGTAGCGTATCGAGTATGGCCGGTGTCTATTTAATATATCATGTAATCTCTAAACAGGAAACGTTTAATACGTTAATTAATAAGGCAATACGCAGGGTGATTGAAGCTCAGAATTAACTTTTTTAATTCATGAATGAATCTCCCGATCAGGAAATTATGCGCATCAAAAGGTATGCAAGGGTATATCTGCGTGATGATGCCACTCTTCCCGAACAAGACCAGATTCCACTTTTGTACAAGAAACTGCGGAATAAGTGGGTTCAGCTCGCTTTGAACGTTGTAATAATTCTCTTCTTCTCATTTATCTTTTTTAGTGAAACTACCACCTTGAGGCCCATTTTTTATTATATCGTACTGGGAGTTTTTCTTATAAATGTAGCCCTTGTATATATTCAACAGCGCCATATTAATGAGTTGATATCATTTTATAAAGAAGGCGGCCGCTAAGGGTAGGATACCTCAAGGAAATGAAAAAAGTTAAGTCCTATACCCAAACAGCGAAAGGTTTTACGGTTATTGCCCATCGTGGCGCAAGTTTCTACGCACCGGAAAACACAATGTCTGCCTTTGAAATAGCCCATCAAATGAAGGCGGATATGATTGAACTGGATGTGCTGTTATCGAAAGATAACGTGCCTGTAATACTCCATGATTCGTCGCTGAGAGGGACCACAAACGGGAGAGGATTAGCTGAAGATTATACACTTGAAGAACTGAAAAAACTCGACGCAGGATTATGGTTTTCAGAAAAGTATAGCGGAGAAGAAATACCCACTCTTGAGGAAGTACTGAGATGGGCTAAAGGGAAAATTTCATTAAATATTGAGATCAAAACTGAGGCGGTATCAGATAACTATAAAGCCGGCATAGAATTTTACTGCATTGAACTGGTTCGAAAGCACGAAATGGAAGAACATGTGGTATTCTCAAGTTTTGACTTTAGATCTGTTATGCATTTGAAAAACAATGCCCCTGAAATTAGTACTTCAATGCTTTATGATAAACGATGGCCATTTAAAAAGAATCCTATGGATCTTATAACTATGTATGGGGCAGATGGCTTCAATGCAGACTGGCGCAGAGTTAATGGTCGTGAAATTGATCAAATAAAACAGAATGGATATGATATTTGGGTCTTTACTGTAAATAAAGAAAAAACAATGAAAAAGCTTATCCGTCGAGGTGTAACCGGTATTTTTACAGATCGACCCGATCTATTACGTCAAGTTGTTTTGGAAGAAGAGGGAGCGTTATAGCCCGGACGTCCCCGTCCGGGAATTACCGGAAGGCTGGCATTTAATTATCAAATTCACCCTTTTCGAAACAATGCATTGTGGGAAGAGCTTGTATTGCGAAAGTAGTGATGCCGAAGCGGGAGCTTCGGGTTACGTAACCGAATTTATTTTTATTCTTTTCATTTTTGGTTTGAATAGAAGGGGGGAGGCTCCTATTTTAAACTTTCCTCAATCAACCTTCTATACAAATGGCCACTAAATACATTATTGTTACCGGTGGGGTAACATCTTCTCTTGGAAAAGGTATAATTTGCGCATCTCTGGGTCGGTTACTTGTTGCGAGAGGCCTTCGTGTAACCATTCAAAAACTTGATCCCTATATCAATGTTGATCCCGGAACCATGAATCCGTACGAACATGGCGAAGTGTATGTGACAGATGATGGTGCGGAAACAGATTTGGATTTAGGTCACTACGAGCGATTCCTGGACATCAAAACATCGCAGGAAAATAATGTAACTACCGGACGGATCTATTATGATGTGATCATGAAGGAACGACGGGGGGCTTTTCTGGGGAAAACCGTTCAGGTAATTCCACATATCACGGATGAGATTAAATCTCACGTAATAAAACTGGGCTCTTCGCAGGATTACGACGTTGTTCTTGTCGAAGTAGGGGGTACCGTAGGTGATATTGAAAGCTTGCCATATATTGAGGCAATGCGTCAGCTTAAATATGAAGTGGGTCGTAAAAACACCCTTTCCATTCACCTTACACTGGTTCCTTATTTGGCAGCCGCCGGTGAACTTAAAACCAAACCAACACAGCATTCCGTTAAAACATTATCTGAGAGTGGGTTAAGTCCGGATATTTTGGTTTGTCGGTCTGAGCACTCTTTAGACGGAACCATCCGAAGAAAAATTGCGCAGTTTTGTAATGTGGATATTGAAGATGTGATTGCCTCTCTGGATGCCGAAAGCATTTATGAAGTCCCATTGTTGATGCAAAAGGAAGGGCTTGATTTGCGTGTGATTGATAAATTGGGTCTGCCGGCAAAAAATGCTGACCTGAAGAGATGGATTGAGTTTGTTGATAAAATTAAATTCCCCAAAAAGGAAATTGATATTGCATTGGTTGGGAAGTATGTGGAGCATCACGATGCATATAAATCTATTGTTGAAGCGCTGATTCACGGTGGTGCTGTGAATGATTGTAAAGTGAACGTTCGCTGGGTTCAATCAGAGGATTTAACCAAGCAGAATGTTGAAAAAGAGTTGGGCGGGTTATCCGGAATCTTGGTTGCTCCAGGATTTGGAGATCGCGGTATAGAAGGAAAATTTGTAGCTGTAAATTATGCCCGCGAAAACAAGATTCCATTTTTTGGAATTTGTCTGGGAATGCAGTGCGCCGTGATTGAATTTGCCCGGAATGTAATTGGCGAAGAGGACGCAAACAGTACAGAGTTTAATGAAAATTCATCCTTTCCAATTATCAATCTGATGCTTGATCAGCTTGATGTGGAAGACAAAGGCGGGACCATGCGTCTTGGGAAATATGAGTGCGAAATTAAAGATGGCACCTTTGCCAAAGAGGCGTATCAATCAAACCTGATTGAAGAGCGTCACCGTCATCGGTTTGAGGTAAACAATGAGCTCAGAGAACAATTAGTGGAAAATGGTATGGTACTTTCAGGGCTGAATCCCGAACGGGATCTGGTGGAAATTATTGAAATTAAAGATCATCCATGGTTTGTTGGAGTACAATTTCACCCTGAATTGAGAAGCACAGTATATGACCCACATCCACTTTTCACCTCATTTGTGAAAGCGTCCGTAGAGCATGGAAAAGCGCAACACAAAGAGGTATTTAAAGCGGAATCTTAGTGGGCGACCCATTTGCAGGCAGAGTCAGGGTAAGGAGTTGCGCGATTATCTTAAATGAGAAAAGGATTTTGCTGATTAAGCAGAATTCTCCAACACGACCTGAATCTATCTGGCTTCCTCCGGGTGGAGGAGTGGAAATGGGAGAAACATCCCGTGAAGCTGTGATTCGTGAAGTGTTTGAAGAGACCCATCTAAAGATTTTACCCCAAAAACTTCTCTACATTCATGAATTTGTTCAACCTCCGTACCAGGCGATGGAATTCTATTATTTGTCAGAAATTATTTCCGGTGAAGTCACAATAGGATCAGACCCGGAGTTGAAGCCGGACAATCAACAAATAAAGGGATGTGAATTTATAGGCTTGACGGAATTAAAAAGTATGCCTCTCTATCCGACTTTTTTACAAGATGAAATTCAGAAGCTAAATTTGGAATCAATATCGTCTGTAAAGCATTTTATATCTTCGTAAATCCATTTAGAATTATCTGCCATCGTGGATAAATGATTTCTTATATTTGGCGTAACCAATAATTAAAGAATTAATCGAAGCACTTCATGTATAAAGTATCAGCTCTGGTTCTCGTCTTTCTGTTTCTTTTCTCCTGTTCACAACCAAATAAGGGTAAAATTGTCCACAACATAAACGGTTATACTCTTCAGGGGGATGATGTTCATATGTTTGAAGCGATTGCTTTTCGGGATGGCAAAGTGATTCAAACCGGACCTGAGGATGAAATTTTGGATACGTATTCCGGTTTTGACCTGTACGATGGAAATGGAAGAACGATGCTTCCCGGGTTAATTGATGCTCATGTACACGTGATGGGACTGGGATTTCGTGAAATGGATGTGGATCTGTCAGGAATCAGGACACTGGAAGAAACACTCGATAAAATTAAAGAGTATGCAGAAGCTCATCCTGATGCCGAATGGATTCGGGGCAGGGGATGGAATCAGGTTCTTTGGAAAGAAAATGAATTTCCCACAGCCGAAGATATCGATAGCGTGGTAGATGATCGTCCGGTTTGGTTAACAAGAGTTGATGGTCATGCCGGATGGGCAAACAGCCTGGCTATGGAATTATCAGGCATTAGCCGGGAGACACCGGATGTTCAGGGAGGCCGAATTTTACGTGATGGACGTGGAGATGCAACAGGAGTATTTGTTGATGCAACCATGAGCTACATATCAAAATATATACCTGAAAGAACGGCTGAAGAACAGCAAATGGCACTTCAATTGGCACTCGAAACAATGGCCGAACATGGATTAACGTCAGTTCATGATGCCAGAACGGATGAGTTTACCTGGGATATGTACAAAAATTTTGCTGACAGAGGCGATTTAAAAACCCGCATTTACGCAATGATTGCCGGAACCGGTGAGATTTTTGATAATCTATCTGAAGATGGCCCCATTAACAGTTATGCTGATGATCAGCTGGCACTTAGAAGCGTGAAGATTTCATCAGATGGTGCATTAGGAAGTCGTGGTGCCGCTTTGATTGAAGAATATGAAGACGATCCTGAAAATTACGGATTACTCTTTTTCGATCAGGACGAGCTTAATAGAATGTTGGTGAAAGGAGCTGAAGCCGGATTTCAAATGAATATCCACGCCATAGGGGATGCCGCAAATCGTCAGGTTTTGGATGGGTTTGAATATGTAAATGAGCAGCTGGGTAATCAGAGTAATATGCGTCACCGAATAGAACATGCTCAAATTGTTCATCCGGACGATATTCCCCGATTTGTGAATCTGAACTTAGTTGCTTCCATGCAGCCAACACACGCTACCAGTGATATGAATATGGCTGAAGACCGTGTAGGCTCAGAACGTATCAAAAGTTCATATGCATGGCAAACCTTTTTAGATCAGGGAACCGTTATTGCCGGAGGGTCTGATTTTCCCGTTGAACAAGTAAATCCTTTTTATGGACTTTATTCCGGAGTGACCCGTAAAGATCATGAAGGCATGCCGCCTGAAGGTTGGTATAGCGAGCAGGCGATGAGCAGGATAGAAGCGTTAAGAGCGTTTACAATCGATGCTGCGTATGGTGCCCATCAGGAAGAGATATTGGGCACACTTGAAGAAGGAAAATGGGCAGATTTTATCTTGATTGACAGAGATTATTTTGAAGTTGATGCCTCAGAGATCTGGCAAATAAACGTTCTTGAAACATGGAAAGGCGGAGAACGGGTTTTTAACAAAGAGATTGAATAATGCGAATACGGCTTGAACAATTAAACCCTACCATTGGGGATGTTGATGGGAATAAAAAGCTGATTTTATCAGCGCTGCGAAAAGCTGAAAATGAAGGCATTGATCTTCTGGTTCTTCCCGAACTTGGTTTGACCGGTTACCCGGTACAGGATCTTCTTGAAAAAGAGTTTTTTCGGGATTACTGTTACATGGCAAACGAAAAGATCATAAAAGAGACCGGAAAAACAGCTCTTCTGTTTGGAAGTATCACGCCTAATAAAACTTCCATTGGCAGGAAAATGTATAACTCCGCATTACTGGCCAGGGATGGTAAACTACTAAACGTAACTCATAAAACACTTTTGCCGACCTATGATGTGTTTGATGATCTTCGATATTTTGAACCAAACAGAGATTTTGAATACTTCGAGCTGGATGGCGTAAAGCTGGGTATTACGATATGTGAAGATATCTGGTACAATGACAATGAAATGCAGTATCACATCTATGATATAGATCCCGCTGAGAAGATGAAAGAGTCCGGCGCCCGGGTGATTATCAATATTTCAGCATCGCCATTCACAAAATCCAAGCATGAAAATCGTGAATATTTATTGGGAAGCCATGCTAAACGGTTAGAGCTTCCTGTGCTGTATTGCAATCAGGTAGGTGCCCATACAGATCTTGTATTTGAAGGAGATTCAATGGCTTTTTCTGCTGAGGGAGATTTACTTGCCAATACAACTCCGTTTGAACCCTCATTCACTGATGTAACTTTCGAAAAGGAAACAGAAGTTGTATCGGCTAAAAAGTCCGGTATACAATCTTTTCCTGCATCAAAAGAGGAGAGGGTTTTTAAAGCTATTAAACTGGGTCTGCAGGACTATTTAGAAAAAACAGGAATCGGCAAAAAAGTTGTGCTCGGATTAAGCGGGGGAATTGACTCCGCATTAGTCGCTGCCCTTGCCGTGGAAGCCCTCGGGGCAGAAAATGTGAGGGCAATAACGATGCCCAGTACTTTCTCAAGTGAGGGAAGTATTTCTGATTCAGAAATTTTGTCACAAAACCTGGGAATAGAACTCTATAATATTCCGATTAAAGAAATTTTCAATCAGTTTGATGAATCTTTAAGTCCGGTCTTTAAAGATCTTCCCTTTAATACCGCAGAAGAAAATCTGCAAAGTCGTATCAGGGGAACTCTTTTGATGGCGTATTCAAATAAGTTTGGTGATTTTCTGCTTGCAACCGGAAATAAGTCGGAATATGCAGTGGGTTATGCAACACTTTACGGAGACATGAATGGGGCCATTGCAATAATTGGGGACCTATATAAAACGGAAGTTTTTAAACTTGCTAAATGGATGAATCAAACTCATTACAATAAGGAAGTAATTCCCGAGTCTGTTTTACAAAAACCACCGAGTGCCGAACTTCGTCCCGATCAAAAAGATAGTGACTCGTTACCTGATTATGAGCTGTTGGATCAGATCTTGTATAGTTATATAGAAGAGCAACTTAGTGCAAAAGAAATTGCTGAAAAAACCGGGGAACCTAACGTGGTGAATAATGTACTTAAACTTGTCGATCGTAATGAATTCAAACGATTTCAAGCTCCACCTATCTTGAAGTTGTCCGCAAAGTCGTTTGGTTCAGGTAGAAGATGGCCGATGGTTCAAAATTGGACCGGAGTTGAATTTTAAAAAATGTGCTAAAACCCCTTGTGATTTTTTGCGTTTTCGCTATTATGTAGTGATCATTTAACACTCTCTCAAAAGACTCAAACTAATACCGCTTTACAAGAATTTTATGAAACATATTTACCTGCTCATTATTACTTTCTTTATCTGTGATTTAGCCTTAGCTCAACAAGGCAATAATACTTCAGACGGGATTGATCCTCCTAAAAAATTATTACCCTATTCCAATCCGTTAGTTGACGGGCAGAGCGAGGAATTTGAGAACGTTAGCCGTGAACCTAACGAGCTTGAAAAAGAGACAATGACGAGAATCTCGGATGTGTATCGAATGCATGTTCTTGCTATAGATGCACAAGTTCAAAATGATCTGGTTCAGGCAGAAAGCCATATAAACGATGCATTCGCCGCCATCCAATCTTTGATGGATGATTATCCGGAAATTCAGAATAATAATCGGTTTGCGGCCCTTTATAGATCAGTAATGGCTGAGTATCGTGAATTTTACGCTATTTCTGAGCCAATGAACGAGGTTGAAGGCGATATATTTATGATTCAAAGTGAACTTTTTGCGGAAAAAGATGAGTGGATTGCAGAAGGTTATAATTTACCGGATGGGCTTACCTTTAACCGGACGTCAGTACCATTGGTTCAAAATCAACACGTGAACCGCCATTTAATGTACTACACCCTTCGTCGACCTGAAGTTATGGAAAGATGGCTGCAACGATCTGAGTATTACTTCCCAATGATGATAGAAATTTTTGAAGAGGAAGGCACGCCTACCGAACTGATTCACCTTTCAATGATTGAAAGTGGATTGGTGCCTACTGCCAGAAGCTGGGCATCTGCTTCTGGCTTATGGCAGTTTATGCGTGCAACAGGTTCTATGTATGGACTGGAGGTGAACTGGTGGATTGATGAACGCCGTGATCCGGTTAAATCTACCCGTGCAGCAGCTCGCCACCTTAAAGATTTGCATGATGTGTGGGGTGATTGGCACCTGGCCATGGCGGGATATAATATTAGTCCGCGGGGACTTAGAAGAGCCATTCGCGCAGGAGGTGGAACAGAAGATTATTGGGTAGCATTTCCGCACCTTCCACGGGAAACCCGAGGATACGTGCCCGGTTTTATTGCGGCTACTATGATTTCAATGAATCCCACAGAGTTTGGATTTGAATCTAATTATGGTGGGGAGCGCTACACGTATGATGTTGCGCATGTTGATGGGCTGATGCCACTGGATTTGCTGGCTGAAGCTGCCGGTATTACCACACAGGAATTAAAAGATTATAATCCTGAGCTATTAAGATGGGCAACCCCTCCGGGAAACAGCTACCCTTTAAAGCTTCCTAGTGGTAGTGTCGAACAATTTATGATCGCTTATCAGGAAATTCCACAGGATCAGCGCGCTGATGAAATTACAATGCATACGGTAGCCAGCGGAGAAACCTTGGGTTTTATTGCCAGAAGATATGGTACATCCGTACGGTCTCTATATGAGACGAATGAAAATTTAAGCAGTACTATTCATCCCGGCCAGCGAATCGTTGTGCCAATTGCACCCGGTTCGATGGAAGAAATTTCTGCTGACCGTCCATCAAATCAACCGGGCGGAACTACTGCAAG
>PWFZ01000086.1 GCA_003555185.1 Balneolaceae bacterium
CAGTATTCTGCAACTCAGCATAAAAGAATCGAGTACAATTCGATCTGGCAATGTTTGATATAGCATTGTCCCAACCAGCCCATAGTCACCAAAACGGTCTTTTACTCTGCAAATTTTGCACGTAAAACCATTTGATTTTAAAAGTTCTTTAATCTCCTCTTCGGATCGCCGGATGGTGGTGAAATTGAATTGATTAGTACGGTAGGTAAGTTGAGATACTCTGCTGAAATCTTCCGGATCAGCATTTTTTATACTAATGTCGAGGTTTAAGCCCTCAATAAATTCTTTCAATGAAGAGCTGTCATTCCGGTAACTGAATCTTTTAATATTGTCTTTATAAAGCTTCGTTCTTTTTTGATCTCCATTGGTCGTTTTAAGTACGTCGAAAGGCCAGGAATGCTCTAAAAATGATGTTATTTCTTCCGGCCTGCCGGGTAGATTAAGGGTTAAAACTTCCGGGCAGTTTGCCCTTACTTCGGCACATTCTACAGGATTATCATCGACAAAAATAAAACTGTCAAGTCCCAGGTTTAGCTCCTCAGACAGCTTCTTAATATTTTGGGATTTAGGTTGCCAGTTAATTTTGGAGCTAACAATATCCTTCTCACTGATAATCATATCAGTCCTTTCAGAAAAGACGTTATCAATATCCACTTGAACATTTTTACTGCAGAGGCAGAGGATCTTGCCGGATTTCACTTGCTGCAGCATGAAGTTCTGAAGGTTTTTATAGGGTTCGGAAAGACTGATTCCTTGCGGGCCCACCTCACCACATACTCCACCCCATAATGTATTATCGCAATCGAGTACTATGACTTTGTAAGGGATTCTTTTTCCGGCAAGCATTTTTCTGAAAACGGAAGTCGCCAACGCTGCAAAATATTCCTGCTTGTAAGGTATATGGCCGAGCTGATCCCGCTGTGCATCATAATAATCATTCACAGGGTACTTCGAGTTTATTTCTCCGGATGTGGTTACAAAAATGTTGGAGTGCTCTGAAAGTTTCTCACTTATGAGTTGTTCATATTCAGATTGCTTTTCAGGTTTGATAAATGAATCAAAGGAATTTCGTGCAATAGTCAAAAACAGAGGAGATTTCACATAAGAAGCGGATATTATCGCATACTCACAAAGAGAGTGAATGTTAGCAACGATATGAGTGTGGGTGGCAGACTCTTCTATATCCGACAGGTTTCGTGTCCAGTCGTCGAATTTTATAAACACCATTCGGGCATCATTATCAGGGTGGTTGAGCGAAGAATGTTGATTCATCAGTTCCTGAAAAACCTGGTCATACTGCGAAAAACGAACAGATGTTTTGTATCCAAATTTTTCACTCCAGAATTCGAAAGCGTTTTCAATTGGGTTACAAGTAAAAGTTGAAGCTATTGATAGTCTCAATGGTAGCAGATTTGTCTCTTGATTTGTCATTTAAAGTTGATTCATTATTGATTGTAGAATTCAATAATCCGATTGATAATTGTAATAGATTAAGAAATCTTACTTTTAGTAATAACAATAATGATACCAATACACGTTTTTACGTAGAATATATTTTTTTAATCTAAAACGAGCTTTATAAGACTTGAGAGGGGGGTAATCCAATGTAAGCTATACATTTAGACCACTCTATCAGTTGCAGGACTGTGGATGATCCAAAAAAGAAGTAATATTTACACACCTACATAAACTTTTTTCACAATCGCTACCTGAACCGTAGGCCGTACTTGTGTGTAATCACCCTTATCACCGCCAATTATGTATCCGTTCCGGTGCTTAAATACAGGCCTTCTCTCTCCAAATCCGGATAATCGGCCAATAGTCATATGACTGAATATTTGGGGGGGCAAGTAGTATTAAAGTAGTAATTATTAACAGGGGTTAATTGGTGTCTTTTATCTCAAGTAGTATATTTCAATCTTGAATTTCAACAAAAAAACAAAATCGTTGAAAACATTTACGCACCAAGACCAATTAAACTTTGCCCAGCTAAGCGGTGATTATAATCCCATGCATATAAGTCCTGTTGCAGCACGCCGGCTGATGTACGGCAAGCAGGTAGTGCACGGCGTGCATGGATTGTTTTGGGCATTAGATAATTTTATAGCGGAGTTAGATCACTCCATAAGACTTACTTCCTTAACTGTTATTTTCCAAAAACCGGTTAAAATAAATGTTACGGAAATTAGCTATAAAGCCGAAAGAGTAGACGAAAAAAAAGCAATTATTGTAATAAACAATGGACAAGAAATTTTCCAAAAAATAAACCTGCAGTGGGAGCCTGTAAGAAAGGTGGCAAGCGAAGGTTATGCTAAAAGCAATCCGCCGGAACTACCCTGCAAAACGCCTGACATTAAAACAATAGAAGGAATAAGCAAAGAATTCGATTTATACTTTAATGCGGTAAAGGGGATAGAGATGTTCCCCATGCTAACCCGACACCTTGCCCACAAGCAAATAGCACAACTACTTGCAACCACCCGCTTAGTAGGTATGATAATACCGGGGCTTAACTCCATATACAGTGAGTTACATTTACATTTTACGGAGGTAGATGAAAAAGAAACCCGATTTAAATACAGTGTGGCGAATGTTATTGAGCGTTTCAATTTGGCACGTTTAAGTATAGACTGTACCGATGTGACAGGCA
>PWFZ01000157.1 GCA_003555185.1 Balneolaceae bacterium
TAATCAGCGGTGAAACCATTCAGCTTGGCGAAACGCTAAACGTCGATGGATACGGGTCGATGGGGATTGAGCTGGATCGTTGAAATGTAGAGGGGAGAATCAGATTTCATTTAATGCAATTCGAATTTCTGATGAACGTCATGTCGTTCTTCGAAACGACATCTTCAATTTCTGTTGACATAAATTTGCATTGTAATTTAATCCGGAAGTGTCTACACTAATCGTTAATAGAGTTGAAAAAACTACCGGCTTTTATGTCACTGAAATTTATTTCTGCTATTTTCATTTTATTTATGCTATTAATTGGTGCTTGTTCTACATCAGAACAAACGTCAGAGAATTCTCAGATAGATCTCTCCTATCAGGAAGTTCCTGTTCCCGAAGAGCTTTGGTCTGAAGAGTTTCCGAAACCGGATGTGTGGGCTAAATATCCGGGTGGGCAAACAATCCTTTCCAGAACAATTCAGTTTAATACCCGAATTCCGGAGCCGGCACGAAGAGATGGTTATGGAGGGAGGGCTATCATCACGTATATAGTTGATGAGGAGGGCCGGGCCGTGCAAGTAGAAGCTCATATGAGTCCCCATGATGCAATTACGGATATGTACAAAGAGGTGATCTCAAATCTCGAGCAATGGGAACCAGCTATTGTGAATGGAAACCCCATTGCTCAGCAGTACATGATTGTTTCAATGTTTAGAGATGGAAACCAGGAAATAGAATAATGGAATGACCCGTTCCCTCAAAATAATCTCCTAAATAAAAACTCGAAGATTTAAACGAGTAAATTCTTCAGGCAATGTCCGTTTTTCAATTTGTAAACTGAAAAGTCCTTATCAAGCGTAAGTATAAACGTCAAACTTTTAGATTCGGCAGCTTCCAAAAGAGATGCATCTGCAAAATCGGCTGGTAAATCAGAGAAAGTTTTCAGCGTTTCCCGAATACTGTGGAGTTGCCACGGTTCAAGATTGTGAATATCAATCCCCCCGTCTATTACCCAGTCGAGAAAATCTATCTGTGTTTCGGGGTGAAAATCCAGCATATAGCAGACTTCAGTAAGCACCGGCCAGGTTGAGATTAGCCTTCCTTCGAAGGTAGCCATAAAAGACAGAACCTGCTTATGGTATTGGTCACTTTTGTCGAACAGCGCAATGATGGGGCCGGCGTCAATCAGCGTGCTTTTCACGGATTTTTTCTTTGATTCTGGATTTATAGTTTACAGAACGGTCCCCGTCACCGCTGCCATGTTTACCAAAATACTTTTTACCTGTCTCAAAAGGCCTGGTGTATTTCTTCTCTTTCGCGATATACTCCACCAATGCCTCTCTGATAATGAGTGAGTGAGATTTATTCGTTGTTGAGGAGAGAGCATCCAGCTCTTCTTCCAGTTCTTTTGGAAGTCTTACAGATTTCATAATAAATGGACTACAAATCAATACGTAATACACAATGTAATACATATGAGGGGCATTCTCAAACACTTCCAAAATTTAGACCGAATATCAACATTCAGGTTAAACTATCAAATCATCTATGACAGGTTGTTTTATCGGTCCATTTTACTTTGTCCGGTTCACACCATTAAAGATGAAATCGGTAACCTGCTTTTCGAGTTCATAAGGGTTGATATTTTCTGAGTGATCGATATACCAGTAGTAAATCCAGCGAACGGATGCGAGCACGGTATGGGTAATAATATCAATATCAAAACGCCTAAACTGGCCGTCTTCAATTCCTTCCTCTATAATGATGCGGACTTTTTTCTCGTACTGCGTTCGTTTGTCTACAAATTTAGAAAGTTTAGGCTCTTGTAAATTTCGCCACTCATTAACCAACAGCCCAACCTGGTACGGTTTGGTGGATGTCAGTTTTATATTTAAAGAGATAAGGGCTTTCAGCTTTCCGGATGGATCGTGGCTGGATTTCATGATATGATTGATCCCGGTATGAAAATCCTCTGAGATCTGAAAAAGATAGGTCTCAAGCAGAGATTCTTTCGATTCAATAAAATTGTAAATATTTGAAACCTCGAATCCCATCTGGCCGGCAAGGTCGCGCATGGTAGTTGCTTTGTATCCTTTTTTATGAATCATCTTCAGCGATTCATCCAGAAACTGCTTTTTTCGAGAGCTTATTTTCATCGTAAACTGTGGCTTTGTCAGTTGATTTTAACTGGCATAATTCATTCATTACATGAACAACCGTTCATTAAACCATTAACGTATGCCAATATATCATAAACTCGGAAAAATTCCTTCAAAAAGGCACACGCAATTCAGAAAACCTGATGGTGAACTCTATCATGAGCAGGTTTTTGGAACCATTGGTTTTGATGGAATGTCATCCATTTTATACCATGCCCATCCGCCAACCATGGTTCGTGAAATCAAAGATCCGGTGGATGTGAGGCCAAAAGTTGCTGTAGAAAATAATATTACAGCAAGGTTGCTAAAAGGGCTTGATATTTCTCCCAAAGATGATTTTTTAGAGAGCCGCGAGCCCATTCTTACTAACTCTGATGTGACACTTCACCTTGCCGCCCCTAAAAAATCAATGACCGATTATTTTTATAAAAACACAGAGGCTGATGAACTCCTGTTCATACATCGTGGCAGCGGCACACTTCGGACCATGTTTGGAAATA
>PWFZ01000333.1 GCA_003555185.1 Balneolaceae bacterium
GATTTCTTCCAACCATATCTTCAATTACTTCTTTCCTTGCTGACAGACCGCTTACAGATCGATCCGCAAAATTTTGAGCTGCATTCCCAATCAAAGTTATGGATTCCAATAGATTGTGAGCTACAACAGGCAGCATCACATTCAGTTCAAAGTTACCCGATTGCCCGGCAACCGTAATAGTAGAGTCATTACCAATTACCTGAGCACAAACCATTGTCAGTGATTCTTCAATAACAGGATTTACCTTCCCGGGCATGATGGATGATCCGGGTTGTAAGGCTTTCAGCTGAACTTCACCCAACCCGCCATTCGGACCGGAATTCATCCATCTAAAATCGTTGCCCATTTTCATTAACCCAACAGCTATCGTTTTCAGCTGCCCACTTAATTCAACGGGAGCATCAACCGTTGCTTGTGCTTCAAAATGGTTTTCAGCTTCTATAAACGATAAAGAGGTATTTTTTTCTATCTCAGCTGCAAATTTACGGCCAAAATCAGCGTGTGTATTAATTCCTGTACCTACTGCCGTTCCTCCTTGCGGTAGTTCAAGAAGTCGTGTTCTGGCTGATAAAACACGTTCAATTCCCAATTCAATTTGCCTTGCATATCCACTAAACTCCTGCTCAAACGTAATTGGCATAGCATCCATCAGATGAGTTCTGCCAGTTTTTACAACATCTTTTAGCTCCTTTCCCTTTTTGAGTAGTTCTTCTCGAAGGTGTTTAAGAGAAGGAATTAACTGCTCTTCTACCGTAACACAAGCAGCAATTCGAATTGCTGTTGGAATTACATCGTTCGAACTCTGACCATAATTTACATGATCGTTTGGATGAATTGGTCCTTCAGAACCATTATATAATTCGTTAGCCCTGCGAGATATAATTTCGTTGGAATTCATATTGGTAGACGTGCCGGATCCGGTCTGAAAAATATCCAGTATAAAATCCTCATCAAACTTACCATCAATCACTTCTTGCGATGCTTTTTGAATAGCGGATGCAATTTCCTGATTAATTAAGTTTAATTCTGCGTTTACTATGGCAGCGCTTTTCTTTACAAGACCTAATGCGGCAATAAACTCCCTGCTGAAACGCAAGTTGCTAACTGGAAAGTTATCGGCTGCACGCTGTGTTTGTGCACCGTAATATGCCTTAGAAGGGACTTTCACTTCGCCCATGGAATCTTTCTCTACACGATAGTCACTCATAAATATCACTTCATTTTCGAATTAATTACACGCAAAATATAGTGTTTTTAGAGCTCAATCAGAAAGGAAGATGAAAACTACTCAGAGCTTTTTTGAATACATGCGATATCTTTTATCAGGATCTCCCCCGATTTTTTCGGCAACCCTGTTCATCTGAACGTTGCTTTCCAGTATCCAGCCTATTTCTGATGAATAAAAATTATGTATCAAACCGTTTTCTATAGACTCTCTGTGAAGAAGTGCGTCGATGCCCTTACCCTGATATTCAGGAATAACTCCCATAAGGGCTGTGCGTACTTTATTTATTTTTTTCTTGTTCCACAAAATTTTAAAAATTCCGGTTGGAAATAATCTACCATCCATATCACGGAATATCTGATTGTAATCCGGAAGAGCCACTGAAAATGCCACTGGTTTTCCATTCACCTCGGCAATGTGAGCAAAATTATCATCAACAATAGTTTTCAGGTCACTCGCCAGATAATCAAATTCAGCCTCTGAAAGAGGAATAAACCCCCAATTTTTGCTCCATGCGGCATTAAAGATATCACGAATAATTTTTATCTCTTCTTTAATTTTCTTGACGCGAATTTTCCGGATAGAAATATCAGGCAATCGCCTTTTTACAATTTCCATTGCCCGGTTCATTCTCTCTCGATCTACATTATCCTGATTCACCTCGTAAGTCAACAAATCCTGAGCTTTATCAAAGCCTGCCCCTTTTATGAGGGTATCATAGTATGGTTTATGATACGGCATCAAAATTGATGGGTACTTTTCAAAGCCCTCTACCAGAATTCCAATTTCATCCATCATACCTGGATTTGCAGGACCTAATACATCAACCATTCCTTTATTCCGCAACCAATCTGCAGCTACTCTAAACATCAGATTTGCTGTGGGTTGATGATCTATACACTCAAAAAAACCAAAAAAGCCAGTCTTTGAATCATGGAAATCATTATATCTGTGGTCAATAATTGCTGCGATTCGACCGGCTGGCTTATCATTGTGATATGCCAGGAATAGTTCTATTTCGGCATTTTCAAAGAATGGGTTCTTATCAGTGTTGAGTAATTTATTTTGCTCCATATATAACGGAGCAACCCAGTACTTTTCATCACTGTAATGGTCATAAGGAAATTGTATAAACTCCTTTTTTTCTTGTTTTGTTGTAACAACAGTAACGGAATCAGTACTGGGATCTGAGTTCAAAATAGTATGATATTAAGTGAATTATGAGCCGTTATTATCGATAATTCCGTGCTTGATACCAACTTTTCTAAACGCCTCTAAAATTCGATCAAGTTGTTCATCAGTATGTGTTGCCATATAGCTGGTTCTCAGCAACGCCTGACCTTGCGGCACAGCCGGAGGAACAACTGCATTTGAATAGACTCCGGCTTCAAAAAGATCTTTCCAGAATCTAAAACAGTCAAACATATCCCCGATAACAACCGGTATAATTGGCGTTTGGCTGCTCCATACGTTAAATCCGAGGTTTTTCAGTTCGGTTCTCATGTAGTCGGAAATTTCTTCCAGTCTTTTTAATCGCCATGGCTCCTCTTGCAGGATTTCCAGAGATTTAAGAACTGTAGCCACATTCGCAGGTGGCATACTTGCACTAAAAATATGTGCCGGTGAGTGATGACGTATATATTCAATGATTTCTCGGTCACCTACCAGGAATCCTCCAAGTGAAGCAAACGATTTTGAGAACGTCCCACTTATTAAATCTACTTCATCGGTTAAATCAAATACCGAAGCTGAACCTCTTCCACCCTCTCCAATAACACCTATGGCATGTGCATCATCGAGATACAAACCCGCTCCAAATTCTTTTGCGACTTTCACTAATTCCGGCACTTTCGCAATTACACCGGACATTGAAAACACACCATCGGTAACAATAATTTTTCCGGCATCAGGGTCAGATTTTGCCATTAATGAACGCAGATGTTCAATATCATTATGGCGATATCGAATTGTTTTTGCGTTCGATGCCTGTGTACCCACTACAATACAGGCATGATTATCCCGATCAGAGAAAATCAGATCATTTCGGCCCGCAATAGTTTGAATTGATCCTTCATTAGTTTGATAACCTGTACTGAACAGAACACATGACTCTTTGCCCATAAATTTGGCAAGTTTCTCCTCAAGTTCCAGGTGCAAATCCAAAGTACCATTTAAATATCTGGACCCGGTACAACCGGTGCCGTACACTTTAAGTACGTCTTGAGCAGCTTTAATTGTTCGAGGATCATTAGTAAGACCTAAATAGTTATTAGATCCAGCCATAATTACTTCCCGGCCATCAATTTGGACAGTATTACCATCTGTAGCTTGCAAGGGCTTAAAGTAGGGGTACAAACCCATCTCCTTAATCTCGTCAGCCTTGGTGAAGTCGTAAGCTTTGTTAAAAATTTTGTGATGTTTTATTTCGGCTTCAGATTGGCCCATTATAAAAAAGTCTTTTATTTAATTACTTAACCAACAAATAT
Organism: Balneolaceae bacterium; assembly: GCA_003555185.1. Taxonomy (GTDB): domain Bacteria; phylum Bacteroidota; class Rhodothermia; order Balneolales; family Balneolaceae; genus SW132. The sequence continues at coordinate 3,712 of PWFZ01000333.1, forward strand.
AGCTAGTATTAAGTTTCTATCAAATTTAGATGAAGTTTCAATTAATTCCTTTTAGCCACATCCTTAAAAAAGGATATATAATGACCAACTACAGAATCCCATCCAAAATGTTCCAAAACAAACTGTTTAGAGCTCCTTGATAAATCTTCCAGTTCATTAGTTATGATACTGTCAATTTTTTGGGCAAATCCTTCAGAATCAGAATGCTTTATTCTATAACCATTTACTCCCTGTTTAATTACATCTTTAATTCCTTCCAAATCTGATGCAACGGCTGGCATTCCGGCACTATTTGCCTCTAAAAGCACAATTCCAAAACCTTCCATATCACCTTCTACGGGAATATTTGGCATCACAAAAAGATCTGCCCCTCCATAACAGGCATCAAGAATATTGCTTGGCTGTCTTCCGGCAATAATAATACTATCTTTCGATTTACTCGCTTTCCAGGCATCGATTATAGATCCATTTTCAGGCCCATCCCCAATAATTATAAACTTCACATCGTGTTCAATTTTTTCGATGACTTGCTCTATAAACCACTGATGACCTTTTCGTTTCACCTGCCTGCCTACCGATAACAACAGATAGGAATCCTTCAAATCGATATTAAATTTTTTTTCGATTAATTTTCTTGCTTCAGCTTTACTTAGTTGATGCAATCTGTTACCTGTTTCGAAACCATTGGGTAAAACAACTCCGATTTCCGGATCCATTCCCCTTTCGATTGATGCCTGCCTGGTAGCTGAAGATACAGATACCACCCCGCTTAGTTTTTTAAACACATGGGGCAAAAACCATTGATATAGCTTTACAGGAAGTGTTACATCCTGACCATGATTAATAGTTATACAGGGCACCTTAATCTTTCTTAACATGAACGGCAAAACCCCGGCTGTAACCATGGATGAAAAGACAACGACATCCGGCTTGAATGAGTTAACTTTAGCAGGAATTCTCCATAGCAATGAAAACAAAAAGAAGAATGTTTTAAGCCCTATGTAGTTCCAGGAAGTTCTTTGAATAATCGATTCAATTGTTACATCTTCGCGCTTTTTAATGGCTTCTACCATTTGAATGCTAACATTCTGCATTCCCCCAATACTTTCCAGTGGTTGCCCTTTGGGTGGGTGTAAATGTGAGATATAAAGTATTTTCACGCTTCACTTTCTTTTTGTAAAACTTCGCTGTAATAGCTCATCAGTTTTTCATTAATCGCTTTCCAACTATAGCCCTTTGCTTTTTCTGAAGAAATTCGCCCCATTTCAGACCTTAATGACGGATCCAAAGCAAGTTGCTCAATTCGTGACGCAAATAATTCCTTGTCTGTTGCATCAGCCAAAAAACCATTTTCTCCATCATTGACCAGCGATTTACTCCCGGCAGCATCAGCCACTACACATGGCAATCCACTCGACATTGCCTCAAGTGTTACATTACCAAATGTCTCTGATTCGGATGGGAAAAAGAAAATATCACTGCTGGCATATGCAACTGATAGCTGATGACCTTCTAAAAATCCGGTGTACACTGCACCCGGTAACATCTCTTTCAATTCATCCATAGCAGGCCCATCACCAACAATTAATGCTTTTATGTTGGAATGATCTGACTGAAGTTTGTTCAGAACGTCTGCATACATTTTTAAATTCTTTTCCCAAACCAATCTTGATACAAAAGTAACTATGATATCATTTTTATTAAACCCCATCTCTTTACGCCAGGTTTCGCTGCGTAAATCAGGATTATAATTTTCAATCTCAACACCCCTTTCCCAAACTTTAAAATTACCATCTATATTTTTGCTTTCCAGTTCATCAATCATCGACCTTGATGGCACATAAACCTGCTCGCAATTTTCATAAAACCATTTTAAATATTTCCAACCCAGGGGTTCGAGCAAACTTAATTTATAGTATTTAAGGTAGCTGGTAAAGTGTGTATGAAATGAGGAAACAACCGGGATCTCATGTTTCATTGCCCACTTTAATCCCTTATAACCTAACAGGTCAGGTGTGGCGATATGGATAATATCCGGTTTAAATTCTTCAAGTTTTTGTTTTGCATCTTCGGGAAATCCCACTGTTATTCTATACTCAGGTCTCCCAGGCATCTCAATTGATGGAACAGAAATTAAGGTACCATTATGATTAACTGCCGGATTAGATATGGTAGGACCAAAAACCAACACCTCAGCTTTGTTCCGTAAAAGAAACTTCACCAATCTGTTTAAGGTAAGTGATACACCATCTCGAATGTGATTATAATTCCCCGTAAAAATGGCTACTCTAATTTGGTTCATATTGTTTTATAAGCAATACTCATCTTCGTATATTTTCTTCTATTATCTTCGATATGTGAGAACACAAAATTTATAGCCCAAGAATATACAAATTAATGAACGCTTTTGTCACCGGTGGAACCGGATTTATTGGCAGCCATCTTGTTGATGCGCTCATCGCTCATAATTCTTATGATGAAATCAGATGTCTGGTAAGGAATCAAGAAAAATGGCTTGAGGGTTCTGCTTATGTTAAAGTTCATGGAGACCTCCATTCTATAAACGTAATAAAGAAAGCTTTGGATGGTGTGGATATTATTTTCCACCTTGCAGGAATTGTTAAGGCACAGACACAGCAGGAATACGACCATGCAAATGTGGAGGCTACAGAAAACCTTATCCGGTTAGCCGAAAAAACCGGTATCAAAAAGATTGTCATCTTATCATCCCTTGCAGCGGCAGGACCCAGCAATGGGCAGCCCAAAAAAGAATCTGATTCTATGAACCCGATCAGCAAATACGGGGAATCAAAGAAACGAATGGAGCAGATGATTCATAGAATTGCGCCCGATGATATGTCTATCAGCATTCTGCGCCCACCGGCAGTGTATGGCCCACGTGAAGATCAGATTTATACTCTTTTTAAAATGATGAATAAAGGTATCACCCCGATAGTGGGTAATGGTTTTGAACCGAAATTATCCATGGTATACGTACAGGATGTTATTCAGGGTATTTTAAAAGCCTCTAAAAACCAGAAACCCGGTGTTCACACATATTTTATCAGTGGTGACAGAATTACAAACTGGAATGAAATCAAAAGTATTTCATCCACGGTTTTAGGCAAAAGCAGCTTATCAATAAAACTAAAACCCGAGTGGGTTAAAAAAATTGCAGGTGTAGTTGAAACAACCGCATCATTTTTCGGTACATATCCCGTTATCAACCGTGAAAAAGCTAATGAAATGGTTTTGGAGTGGACTTGCTCAAACGAAAAAGCAGAAAAAGAAATAAACTATGTACCTAACTACTCTCTCGAGGAAGGTATATCCCGTACCTTGCGCTGGTACAAAAAACATCAATGGCTCTGATTTTATGAAATACATCTACTCTTTAATTGTTCTTTGTCTCTTTACAATACTGATCACAACCGATGCAGATGCACAATGGACTCAGGATTTTCGTAACCAGATGGAAATTCCTAACATTGTTGATATAGAAAGTTCACCTTCACATATGTATGTGCTTTCAGAATCAGAAGGGTTGGTGGTTTTCAGAGCCCATACTGATTCACTCCAATATCTTTACTCATCAACAGGAATGCAGCGCCGCGGCGACAGGTTAGAAGCTGATATCCGGTTTGCCTACCTTTATGGTCAGGGGCGGCGTCTTACGGTAATCGAACCCACTTCCGTACTTGGAGTTTACTCTTCCACCGTACTTCCCGAAGCTCCAAAATCTACTCAGCGAATCGGTACTCACCTGTTTATTGCTATGGGTGAAAAAGGGCTTGGCAGACTTTCACTGGAGACTCCTGAGGATGTAGATGCATCACCTGAAATGATAGACCCGGATCGTTTCGAAAACAGTTCTGTTCAGAATCTTGTAACCGACAACCATCGCCTCCTCTATGTATTAAGCGACAACAGGAATATTGATATTTATCGAAGTGATTCCGATGAGGGATCATTGCGTCACGAAGAACGGGTACAGCTAAATGAATCGATAGAAAAGGTATTCCTCACTGATGATGAATTAATTGGCACTGACTCAAGTGGAAATGTATTTATGATTGATTCTGATGGACAAACACGTTCCCTTGCATCAGTGGAAGAATCTGTTCATAAATTAAAAATCTGGGACAACTACATTGCCGTTAGAACGACAACCGGAAAATTGTGGATTGGAGAAGTAGATGATGAATTGAATCTCTGGAAAAAAGATGAAAAAGCAGGTAATCATTTTACAGTGATTGAAAATAATTTCTACCTGTCAGAATTCAATACAATTTCTCCGGTAATTTATGCAGACTTAAAACAGCGGGAAGACATTGCAGGTGCTCCTGCAAATGAAGAGCTCAGGTTTAAAAGTATTAACAATATAACCCTACCGTTTCCCAAACCTCTCATTCTGCCCATTGAGCTGGAATCATCACAGTATAGTATTGAAGATATTTCTTTGAGCTATCAGGGAAGTGTTGATAATGCCAGAATACGAGGTAAGACATTTTACTGGCAGCCAAATGCGAATCAAACGGGCAGGCAACAGTTTACGCTCACAGCCACGACCGTGAGTGGTAAAAGCACATCTACCCAATTTAGTGTTGATTTACGTCCGTTTAATGCACCGCCCCGGTTCAGTCCATCGCGTACTATTTCTGTGGTTACAGAAGAAGATTTTGAACTTAAAATTGAGGCCTTTGATCCGGATGGATTTAATACTGACCTAATACGATATCTTGGTGTAGATTTACCGAATGGAGCAAGTTTGAATGAACAAACCGGTAAGTTTACATGGAAACCATCCATACGGCAGGTAGGAACTCACTCTTTTCAGGTTATTGCAACGGATCAGTTCGGAGCAGCGGCTTCTCAGAATTACGAACTCAGGGTAATTGAAGTTGACGAGGATTTTGACGAAGAAATGATACAAGAGGTCGATAATTAGTGCCCGATTTACCCGTAAACGCTCTTTTGGACTGGTATGAAAAAAATAAGCGCGAAATGCCGTGGAGAAACACCTCCGATCCCTATAAAATATGGATATCGGAAGTCATGCTTCAGCAAACACGTGTTGATACTGTTATTCCTTACTTCAATCGGTTTATTGGAAAATACCCCACTGTAAACGATTTAGCCAAATCCGATCAACAGAGCGTTCTTAAAGTTTGGGAAGGCCTTGGCTATTATAGCCGGGCCAGAAATATGCATCAGGCAGCTAAAACTGTATCAGCCGAAATGAATGGCAAGATGCCAGCCGATTATGATGGACTTATCAAGCTAAAAGGAATCGGACCCTACACCGCTGCAGCCATTAGCAGCATCGCATACAGCGAAAAAAAAGCTGTGGTTGATGGTAATGTTCTTCGGGTGATGTGCCGATTTTTCGGAATTCCTGATGATATTCGGTCTGCAGGAACAAAGACAGAAGTTCAGAGCTATGCGGATGATCTGATTCCTAAATCCAATCCCGGAGATTTTAATCAGGCAGTTATGGAGCTGGGCGCTACCGTTTGTAAACCCTCAAGTCCACTGTGTGATGATTGTCCTCTTTCTGTTCAGTGCGTCGCCTACAATAGTGCACAAACGGAGACTATACCTTATAAATCAAAAAAAGCGAAGGTTCCGCACCATCAAATTGCCGTTGGATTAATTGTAAATAACGACAACGAGCTTTTAATTTCTTTGCGGCAGAATGATGCAATGCTTGGCGGACTTTGGGAATTTCCGGGTGGGAAAAAGGAAGATGATGAGTCCCTGAAAGAAGCTGCCAAACGTGAACTGGATGAAGAGCTGGGTGTACAGGTATCCGTGTTTGATGAATTTATGAACTTGAAACACGCTTACTCTCATTTTAAAATAACCCTGCACGCATATTGGTGTAAAATTGAAAACGGTATACCGGCCCCGAAGTCAAGTCAGAAATTGACATGGGTTTCATTAAATGATATTGATGAGTTCCCGTTTCCGAAGGCAAATAAAACGCTTATAAAAAATTTACAAAAGCTCGAAAACGGTAACCTGAGCAAATTCCTTAACAAATAATGAATTCCTCTCCCCTTCGTACCAGATCGGTAAAAGCACTTCTGCAGATGAAGCCTTACCTGGATGAAATTAACGACAGTGTTGAAAAACCGGATTATATCCATAAAGACCCGGTGCAGTTTATGCACGCTTTTACAGATAAAAAAGATATTGAAATCGCTGGATTTTTTGCGGCGACTATGGCCTGGGGACGCAGAGATATTGTTATCGCGAAAGTCGATGATTTATTAAAACGAATGGATTACAGTCCATATGAATTTGTCCAAAATTACAGTACATCAGAGTTTAAAGTTTTAAATGGGTTTAAACACCGCACTTTCAAACCCATTGATATTCATGGATTAACCCTTTGCCTGCAGAGTATATATAAACAGTATTGGGATTTCGAACAGTTTTGGAAAGAGTGTTATAATGAAGGTATAAACGATGAAAGGCCGTTTATTGCAATCTTCCACGAAAAATTTCTAAGCCAGCATCATGATGTGGCAAATCGCACAAAAAAGCACGTTTCAAATCAGGAAAAAGGGAGTACTTGCAAGCGATTATACATGTATTTGAGGTGGTGTTGCCGCAAGGGAAGTAAAGTAGATTTAGGAATCTGGGACTTCCTCTCACCATCAGAGCTTTTAATACCTTTTGATGTACATGTTGCTCGTCAGGCTCGCAGGTATGGGCTTTTATCACGACGTACAGACAACTGGAAATCCGTAGTAGAGCTCACCAACACAATGAAAATTTTAAACCCGTCTGATCCCGCCCGCTACGATTATGCTCTGTTTGGAATCGGCGCATTGGATTATCAACTTCCTCAACGATTTCTACTCAACAAGGTATAGAGTCGTGTAAACCAAAACCTGTCAGGTTTTGTACGACTTACATGCACTTTTAATGATATATGAGAGAAACCTGACAGGTTTCTACCAGCATATCACCATTAATTTAACGCTTCCATTATCTGAAAAACTGAATAAGAGAGAAATCCAATAATACCTCCTGTTAAATTTATGAACAGAGAGAAGATGACATATCCAATCACAAACGCGGATAAAATTCTCAGCCAATCCATAAATGAGCTTGCCATAAAATAGACTTTCTGAATCCAGATCATCACTGACGCGATCACAAATGCAGGCAGTGAAGAGTGCATAAATGTATCCGTTAGGGGAATGTTGAGAAATGCCCACACAGGAATTAAGACCAAAAGTGCTATAATTGCGACACCTGCAGCGTAAGTATTTAAAATTATATGGGAATAAAACCCATCCATTTTACCCTTCAGAAAGAAATTGCCACCTATGGCAAGAGCCGGTACTAATATAAACAGCATCCCCACGGGTAGAAACTGCGTCATCAACCGAATATTTGTAGCTTCCATCCACGCTGCCACATTCTGCATCTGTTGGTTATCTGCAAGTTCCTGGTCGAACGTGGGCTCTATGGTAAAATCAACCAACAGGGAAGTAAGTACCACAATAAAAATCATCCCTATCAAACAGAATTTAAATGGATGCATATAAGACGTTTCCTGTTCATTAATGAACGGGTCAATCACGTTTCTGGGGTGATTAAAGGTATCTTTTAGAGTATCAATGAATCTTGTGACCATGGTAAATGTTTTAATTCTAAGTACAGAGTAATTTCTATAAATTATTTATCTATTCAGACTGTATTTTTGAAAAATATCTCCCTATATTTCGCAACTGTAACAAATTACAAAACAAAGCTTACTTATGATTGGAGTTAAAGTAAAAGATAACGAAAGTATTGACCGCGCTATCAACCGTTTTAAGAAAATGGTTACGCGTTCCAGAAAATTAAACGAATTCAGAGAGCGTCAGCAGTTCACAAAGCCATCTGAAGAACGCAGAGAAGCATTAAAGAAAAGTGTTCGGGAAGAGCGTAGAAGAAGAAGAGACAATTACTAAGTAATCTCACGGTCAATTTGACCGTGTTACGATTGGTTAGATAGTTTATTTCTTTTGAATCTGACTGATGTATGCTGCATGCTGCAGCTTCACGCTTGTTTTGATAGCGGTTTTGCTCTTGGGTAAAACCGCATTTTCAACACCCATCTTTTCCGCTTCTCTAATTCTTTGTTCCGTAAAAGGAACCCGACGAACTTCCCCACCCAGACCTACTTCACCAAAATAAATGGTGTTACTTTCTGTAGGCTGATCTCTTATGCTTGATGATAAAGCCGCAATAACGGCTAAATCTGCTGCAGGATCAGAAACCTTCAAGCCTCCCGCTATATTCAGATATACATCCTGTCCTGTAAATTTGATTCC
>PWFZ01000309.1 GCA_003555185.1 Balneolaceae bacterium
GAGACTATTTTAATGATTGTGGGTCATACCGATGCAACCGGTGATGCAAATTACAATTTGAGTCTCAGTGAACGGAGAGCTCAATCTGCAGCTAATTTTATGATTAGCGAAGGATTGGCAAAGGAAAGGGTTCAGATTGAAGGCAGAGGCGAGTATGAGCCAATAGCTGACAACGAAACTGAAGCAGGACAACAGGAGAACCGCAGAGTAGAGGTTGCGATCTTTGCGAGTCCTGAATATGTAGAACGCTTACAGGCTGCAAACTAAAAGCTTTATCAACGTTTTATTTACCTCAATTCGAATACATAGCTGTAAACGAATTGAGTTTTTTTTTATGCTCAAATCTTGTCTTCGTGCTATTGAATCGTTTAAAAAGTATTAGCAGATTTTCTTGTCTACAGCATTTTGAAGAAGTGGCCCAAAAGTATTTCGGATTGTAGAGAAAATCTGATACTTCTCTCTTGATAACCGATGGTATCCTTCTTATCTATTAATAATAGATTTAAAAAAGTTAAAAAAGCCTTCAAATGGATTTAAAGATTTCCGGTACAGTTAAGCAAATTTTAGAAGAACAGTCCGGTGAAAGTAAAAACGGCCCCTGGAAAAAGCGCGATTTCATTTTGGAAACGCCGGGTAAATACCCTCGTAAGGTCTGTATTACCCAATGGGGAGATCAGATCGATCAGAACAGTGTAAGCGTGGGTGAAACCATTACAGCATTTATCGACGTTCAAAGCAGAGAGTATAAAGGAAACTGGTACACCGACGTAAAGGCGTGGAAAGTTGAGAAGGGAGAAGCTGCAGCATCAGGTGGAGACGAACCTAAAGACATTGACTTCGGCCCTGAAGGGGATGAAGAAGCTCCTTTTTAAATTTCCGTAACTCATTTCCTTTATAGACACCAAGAGAGAGGTAAGTGATGGGGGAGACATCACACCAAAGATAAAATGACGGCTATAGGGCAATCAGAAAATGGAATTGACATTCAATGTACTGTTGCCACTTGCCACTTCTTTTGCCATCGGATTTCTGATAGGCATTGAACGGGGTTGGAAAGGGCGGCATGAAGATGAGGGTGACAGAATTGGCGGCATAAGGACTTTCAGCCTGATAGGGCTTTTAGGAGGCTTGGCAGGACTTCTTTCTCAAGAGCTGAGCGAATGGGTTTTAGTAATTGCCTTTTTGTCTGTTTCGGCTCTTTCTATTGTGGCTCATATATTGCACGAACGACAGGACGAAGATGTGGGGGTTACGACGGCTTTTGCTATGATACTTACTTTTGCACTATCTGCATGGGCGGTGTTTGGGCATGAAATAACCGCATTGGCTGTAACTGTAATTGTAATAGCACTTCTCGGATATAAACCTTTGTTGCATAGCTGGCTTAGAAAAATCGAGGAAAAAGAGGTTTTTGCCGGTATCAAACTGCTGATCATATCGGTTGTTATGCTGCCGTTTCTTCCCAATGAAGGTTTTGGGCCATGGAATGCACTGAATCCCTATTGGATATGGTGGATGGTGGTTCTGATAAGTGGTATTTCTTTTGTCGGCTATATAGCAATTAAGACAACCGGAAACCGGTTGGGAACACTTCTAACGGGAATTACAGGGGGTCTGGCATCATCGACTGCCGTTACGATTAGCCTGGCGCAATTTGCCCGATCATACAGTAATAAAACGATTTTTATTGCAGGCGTGCTGTTCGCTTCTTCTATCATGTTTATCCGGATTCTGATTGAAGTATCGGTGGTGAACCCCGGGTTACTGAGTGCATTATGGCCTCCGATTCTTACCATGTTTGTCGGGATTATTTTATTTGGGGGGTGGCTTATGTTAAATGATCAAAATGAATCAAATAAATCTGAAAATTCAATTCGTCTAAAAAATCCATTCCAGCTGGGAATGGCACTAAAATTCGGGCTGCTTCTTGCGGCTATACTTATTTTGTCGGAAGGAATGCTGGAATGGTTTGGGGATGAGGGTATTTATGCTCTTTCTATAGCTTCCGGACTTATGGATGTGGATGCAATAACGCTCTCCTTGAGCAGAATGGCACTTGATGACCTTTCAGAAGAAGTAGCCACAATGGGAATTATTCTGGCTTCCGTTACAAACACATTAGTGAAAGGAGTTATATTTGCCTCAATTGCAGGGTTTCAAGCAGGTTTCCGGCTATTGGTATATTTAACTGCAGCGGTGATTCCCGGGGTTGTTCTCGCATTTGTAATCATTTAATTTCGTAAATATTTGCGAAGCATGTCTTCGCAACAACATCGCCTGGATTGGTTTATTTTGACAAGACTACCAAAGGCTGAATCCATTATCCATAGCAGATAAGGTTGGGTCTAGTTGCTCATGAGTAGGAGAAAACTCAACATTCACCGTTACTCTAAAATATAGATCAGAATTTAGGGCCGGCATGATTAGTAAGCTAAACGGGGCTGCGAAGTATATCTTCGCAATAACAAGTGAAATAAATCAAAAAAAAGCTTGACTCTGTACCATGGTACAGGCCTTATATTAAGAGTGAATGTTCATTTAAAATACGTAGAGGTTAATTATGCCACTCAAAAAAGGAGAAGTTTACAGATGTTCTAAAGAAGATTGTGGATGTGAAGTCACTGTAACTAAA